>CAYRQC010000442.1:0-3667 GCA_964426265.1 uncultured Phycisphaerales bacterium
GAGAGCCTGATCGTCACCCATCTCGAGCTGCTGCAGCGCTCGGGGCCGGTGAGCCGGCAAGGGACGGTGACCGAGTTCGAGGTGAAGATCGACGATGCCACCCACTCGCGCGCCATCGCCGAACAGATCGACGCGATGCTCGCGACCTCGGAGGCGCCGACCGACACTCGCGAGAAGCTCGCGTTCCTCGAGTCGGCGACCGCCGATCTGCGCGAGATCCTGCGCTTCGGGCGGCTCTTCGGGCTCGGCTGCGTCGCCGTCGTGCTGGTGCTGATCGCGAATACCGTCGCGATGGCGGTGCAGGAGCGCCGGCGCGAGCTGGCCGTGCTGCGCACCATCGGCTTCCGCGACTGGCGGCTCGCGCGGCTGGTGCTCGGCGAATCGCTGCTTTTGGCGCTGATCGGCGCGGCGATCGGCATCGGCGCGGCGCTGCTCACGATCGAGCTCTCGCAGCTCACGATCGGCGTCGAGGGCGTGCTGGTGACGTTCGCGGCGTCGGCGGGGCTCGTATTGCGCGGGCTGGCGGTGGCGGCAGTCGCGGGGTTGCTCGCAGCGGCGATTCCGGCGTGGCAGGTGACGCGCGCGCCGATCACTGCGGCGTTGAAGGGAGCGTGAGCGTGATTCACGAGCCGTCCGCCGTATCGGGCGAGGGATCCTGAGATGCGTCGTTTCCTTCCCTTCGACTACGCCGTGCTGAATCTCATGCGGCGCCCGACGCGAACGCTGCTCACGGGGCTGTCGAGCGCCCTCGTCGCGGCGCTGCTGGTCGCGACCGCGGCGTTCGTGCGCGGTCTCGAGCGGAGCTACGCCGCCACTGCCGAGCCCGACACCGCGATCCTACTGAACGCCGCGGCGATGAAGGACGTCGTGCGGAGCGCCGTGGCGCCGGCGGTCGCCGACTACGTCGCCGCCGACGTGGCGACGATTGCGAAGATCGACGGCGTGGCCGCCGTGTCGCCCGAGATCCACATGGCGACTTGGCTCAGGCTTGGCGACGCGCCGGCGAGCGGGGCGTCCCAACCCTCTGCCGCCGCCGACGAGCGCAAGTACCAAGGCTTCTTGCGTGGCGTCACCGCGCGTGCATTCCTCGTCCATCCGGCGGTCACGCTGACCGTCGGCGCGCTACCGAATGACGACGAGGTCCTCGTCGGCCGCCTGGCCGCCGCGAAGCTCGGCGTCCCCGATGCGGCGCTCGCGCCCGGCTCGCGCGTCCGTCTCGAAGGCGGCACCTTCACCGTAAGCGGCACCTTCGCGGCGCCCGGTACCACCTTCGAATCGGAGATCTGGGCGCCGCTCCAGCGATTGAAGGGGCTCGCCAAGCGCGACGACATCTCCGCCGTCTTCGTGCGCGTCGCCTCGCCGCAAGGCTTCCGCGACGTCGAGTACTTCGCTCGCCAGCGCAAGGACCTGGAGCTGCTCTACCTCACTTCCGCGAGCTACTACGGCGAGCTCGCCGCCTACTTCGCCCCGCTGCGTGCGCTCGCCTGGAGCATGGCCGTGATGATCGGCATCGCCGCGCTGCTGACCGGTGCCAACACCCTGAACGCCGCCGTGCAGGAGCGCGCCCGCGAGCTGGCGACGCTGCGCGCCCTCGGCTACCGAGGGTTGCCGCTCGCGTGGTCGCTGGCGCAGGAGTCGGTGGTGCTGGCGTCGGCAGGTGGGCTCGCGGGGCTCCTGCTCGCGCGGCTCGCCATCAGTGGCAGCAGCGTCCGCTTGGCGATGAGCGCGTTCACGCTCGACATCGACGCGCCGTGCATCGCGATCGGCCTCATCGGTGCCCTGGTCCTGGGGATCGCCGGCACCCTCCCCGCCGCCGCGCACGTCCTGCGGCTTTCGGTCGCGGCCTCCCTCAAAGCCGAGTGAACCACGGCCTCAGAGCCTGAGCAAATTCTCGGTCGCCGCCCGCGCAGGCGAGACCTCCCTCTTGCGCTGCGCACGACCCGAGCTAAGTCCTGACGCACCGCCCACCTTGGCGGCCGCTCACTCCCGCGGCAGCCCGGGTGAATTCCCCTTGGAGGCTGCGCCGTGGAGGTCTGGACAACGATGAGGTCCGGGCGCGCCGCCACGGCCGCGGCCACCCGCGCAGCCACGTCGGTTGCGCGAAGCCTGCACGCCCTCTCCCGAGCCACGCTCGGGATCGTCGGGCTGCTGGTCGCCGCGCTCCACGGGAGCGAGGCCAGCGCCCGGCAGGTCAGCCTCAGCAAGCTCTACGAGCTCGACGGCGCGGCTGAGTTCGACGAGTTCGGTCGCGTCGCATTCATCGGCGACCTTGACGGCGACGGCGTCGACGACTTCGCCGTGGGCGCGGTGCGCAACGACGACCATGGCGTCAACTCCGGTGCCGTCTACCTCTTCTCGGGCCGCGACAAGACACTCGTCACCATCTGGTACGGCGACCAGCGATACGACACCTTCGGCGACCGGGTCGCCTTGATCGGCGACGTCAATGGTGATGGCTTCTATGACATCGCCGTATCGGCGTCGAGCTTCCCGAGCAGCCGCGGCGAGCAGTATGTCCGCGTCTTCACCGGTGATCCGTCGGTCCTCCTCGATCCCGACCGACCGGACGACCTGCTCACGATCCACGAGAACTCCGATGCCGGTCACTTTGGCCAGAGCCTCGCCGGGGCCGGGGATGTCAACGCCGACGGCTACGACGACCTCCTGGTCGGCAGCTCGGGCAACTACAACCATGCCGACGTCTACTCGGGTGCCGACGGGTCGCTCCTGTATCAATTCACTCCCGAGCCGAAGACCAACGGGCTGCCGAACACGGGCAGCTTCACCATCGCCGTGGCCGGGTTCCGCGACTATGACGCCGATGGCTTCGACGATTTCCTGGTCGGTGTCTACTTCGAGAAGACTCACGACGGGCCCCACGATCCCCGGCCCGACCTCGGCAATGCGGGTTCCGTGTTTCTCCTGTCGGGAGGCAACTTCAACAGCATCGGCCGGCGACTGGCAACCGTCGAGGGCGCGAACGCGGACGAGTGCCTCGGGTTCGAGGTCGTGAACGTCGGCGACTACGACGGGGATGGGTTGGTCGACTTCGCCACCAGCGCGCCCGGAGGTCTGCCGGATGAAGGTGTGCGACTCGGCTACGTCAGTGTGTACTCGATCGTCAAGGGCTCGATCGGATCCGCGGTCGTCACCGAGCTCGCCCGCGTGGCTGGCACGACGAAGGGTGAGGCCTTCGGGGGTCAGATCGCCGCTGCCGACCTCGACGGCGACGGTTTGCAGGATCTCGTCGTCGCGGCACGTCATCACGACCTCGATCCCGAGATCGACAACGGCAGCGACAACTCGGGAAGGGTCATCGCATTCTCGGGTGCGGCAGGCCACGCCGAGCTCTTCCGCCTCGACGGCAAGGCGACCAACGACAAGCTGGGACGGCTCAGCGCCGACGGGGACCTCACGGCGGACGGCCGCCCCGACCTGCTGATCGGATCGGGCCACATCGACGGCGGCGGCCTCGACGACGCCGGCCACGTCTACGCGCTCACGACCAACGCTCGGGCCGAATGGACTGGCTACGGAACCGGCAGGGGCGGGCACGGACACCGCATCCCGCTCCTCCGGCTGTTGTGTGATCCGGAGATCGGTGGCTCCGTGGCACTGGAGGTCGGGAACAGCTCGGGTGGGCCGACCCTCGGAGCACTCTTGATCA
>CAYRQC010000443.1:0-5562 GCA_964426265.1 uncultured Phycisphaerales bacterium
CACCAATACGACGAGATCGTGCCGGGGCAGACCGTGGTCGACGTCTACTACCCGTCGTTCCAGAAGACGATTGCCGAGGACTCATCGCGCAACACCCTGCCGGTCGAGGTCAAATGGACCTACCGGCGCAGCGATGGCACGATGGGTCAAGGCCACGAAGCGCCCTCGGTCGTCGTGCATGGCAGGAACGCGTTCGTGTTCAGCGACCTGAAGGCCGGCATGCGTCACGAGATGCTGGCGGACGATTTCAGCAATGCGCCGATGCTCGCCGCCTGGGTCACGACGAACGACATGCCGATCAAGGAGATGGCCGCCAACGCCCAGGACTTCGCCACCAAGCTGAACGCCAACATGAGCACGGAGGACAAGCTCTCCTGGCTCTACAACATCCTGATGGTGTGCGACGTCCAATACAAGTTGCCGGCAACGATGCAGGAGAACGGCGTCAACGTCTTCGACAAGAAGGGTGTACAGAACGTCTACCTGCCGCGCGACGTGCTGCAGTCAGGTTCGGGCACCTGCATCGACCTGGCGATCGTCTACGCCGCGATGGCCTTCGAGCTCGGCTTCGATCCCTACCTGATGTTGATTCCCGGCCACTGTTTCCCGGTGATCAAGGTGGGTGCGGAATGGATCGGCATCGAGACGACGCTGGTCCAGTCAGGGCCGGTCGGTGGACGTCCATGGCGGCAGGCTCTCGAGACCGGCAACAAGGAGCTGAATGACAACATCTCCAGCCCCGACGCGCTGCTGATCGGCCTCAAGGAGCTGTGGGCCGACGGGATCAGCGGTCCGCAACTGGAGTCGTGGGATCCCGACACCTTCGTCCGGCTCGGCAAGGGCCGTGACCAGCTCTGGGAGCGGCTGCGTCGCCTCAACAACGCGCCGGAACCAGTCGAGGAGAGAAGCAGGACCCCGCGCCAAGACGGTGGCCCGTTCGTCAACAACTACGTGGGCCAGTGGATCGGCGAGGGCGATGCCGGTGGCCAGAGTTACGCTCTCGTCGCCGACATCGACACGATCGGCAGCAACCTGCGACTGACCCTGAGCGCAACACTCGGCAATGCCCAGGTGATCGAAGCGTATGAAGGTCCGCCCGGCAACGACCGGCTGACCCTGAAGCTGAAGACCCGAACCGTCACCGACCTGGCGACGCACGAGATCCGCAAGGACGACAAGACGCAGGCCGACCTGTTCGCAAGCCGCGGGTCGAGCTCGTCGATCAAGATCGAGCGCCAGCGCCGCGATCGCAACGAGCCGAAGGAGACGTTCGGGTTGAACCGCAATTGAATCCACAGGAAAACCAGACCATGAACTCCAGAATCCGACTCGTGGCCCTGTTGCTCGCTGCCACCATCACGGCTGCTGGCTGCAAGGCGCCCGGCTACAAGGTTCCCACCGGTGGTGTTTCGATCTCCGACTCATCCGGCTTGCAGATCACCGCAACCAGCGTCAAGGCCGGCAAGAATGGCTTCACTGTCACGTTCGATTTCGCCAACACAACCGACAACGGACTGCTTGTCCCGTTCACCGACATCCAAGCCGCCTGGGGTGAGCAGACCGCCAAGGTGGACGTGGACGCCAAGCGGCTGCGCAAGGAGTGCCCGTGGGCCAGCTTGCGGCTGCCCGGCTCCATCGACTACGGACTGTTCCAAGGCACCAACTGGGTAACCGGGGCGAGCGGCGACGGCCCGCGTGGCGACGCCGTCTACGTCAAGGCGAAGTCCCGCGTGCAGAAGTTCGTGGTCGTCTGCACGGTGCCGCAGCAACCCGGTGGGGAGCTATCGGTGCGCTGGCCTCACATCTACTCCGGCGATGCCCAGGGAACGATCACTGCCACAGTGGCCAATGACGTCAGCTGGACGATGCCGCAGGGTGAAGTCCGGAAGTTCTTCGGCCTGCAATAGCACCAACGCGGAGGACGGCCCGCCTCCCCCGGCACGAGGAGAATCAGCTCCGCGTGACGTAGATCGGGCTCGACCACGCCATCTCGCCGTCGTCCTGGATCACGCGGGCGTAATAGGCGGCACTGCCCGGGTGCAGCTCGTCGTCGGTCCACTCCTGCGTGATCTCGTTGACCCCGAGCCCCGGGTTTTCCTGGACATGGAGATCGTGGCGCTCGTAGGCGTGGATCGTCCAGGAGGCGTCGCGTGCACTGCCGCTGTAGGGTTGCAGGAAGAGCTGCGCGAGCGAGATGTCGCGGCTGTCGTTGCGTGCCTTGATCGTCAGCGGTGCGTTGCGTGCGGCGCGCAGCCGGACGCGCCACCCATCGCGGTCGTGGCTGCGGAACCCCTTGGGCCAGGTGAGAGTCAGCCGCTCACCCTCGGAATCGAAGCGCGGTTGCGTCTGGTCCGGGTTCGGCCGGATGCGCACTCCCGCCGGCCACGGGAAGAAGCGGCCGTTCGGCGCATCGATCGTGAGCACGAACTCGGAGCGCGGCGGCGCGTCGCCGAAGGGCAGCTCGAAGTCGAGCGTCGCCTCGACCATGGCCGGCGTCACCGGACGCCCGAGCGTCCGCCACGGCTTGCCGTCGCGGAAGAGGACGATGTCCTTGATCGGCCGCACCGTTCGCGCGTGGAGGCGCAGCCGCGGCGGCGCGGGACAGACCACGCTCTCTCCCATCACCGCGTCGTCGACCCGCAGATCGACCAGCAACCCCTTCGACGTCGCGCCGTAGGTCCGGCCGGCGTGCAGCGCCTCGAAGATCGAGGCGGCATCGAGCCGCTCGGCGAGGGCGCAGGCGTAGCTCGTGCCGTTGCCGTGGTCGCTGCTCGCGATGAAGCCGAAGTGCTGGCCGCTCGTGACCGCGTCCACGGCAAACGAGCCGTGCGCGATGGCGCGTGGCGACTGCCGGACACACCCCTCGAACTCGAAGCTCCCGCGCAGCGCCTGGTAGATCTCGAGCAACCGCGAGGAGCTCGGGTCACAGTCGCTGAACCTGACGAGCCGGCCGGGATCGGCGGGCGTGTGCGGGATCGAGACCGCCTGCTCGTTCGCGAGCCGCTCGTAGAGGTGTTTCAGCGAGTCGTCCTCGCGCTTGCCGAGCGCGGTCATTGGCGCGTGCCGCTGCGCGAAGATCACGTTGTGGTGGCCTTGTCCGATGGTCGACACCTCGAAGCCGGTGAGCGGCACGAAGGTCGGCGTCTTCTCGAGCGCGACCAGCGCCTGCAGCCGCGACCAGGTCGCCGGATCGATGTGGCCGGCATGCTCGGTCATCGCCATGAAGTCGTAGCGGTTCACGTCGCGGCCGGCGGCGTAGCGATCTTCGGGCATCGGCTCCTGGCCACGACTGCAGCGCGAGATCGAGGAGTGGCGATGGAGGTCACCGAAAAAGACCTGCCAATGGGTCTCGCCGCGCGTGATCTCGAAATGGCTGGCGCCACTCACGTAGGGGTCGGTGAAGCCGTCACCCGCGGGATGAAAATGGGGCTTCGTCCGGTCGGGCAAGCGCGCGACGAAGAGCGCCACTGGCGCCTCCGCCACGGCCGCTGGCGCGACCGTGTGGGCCAACACGATCGCCGACGGCCCGAGCCAGACGCCGAACTCGGCCCCCTCCTTCTGCAACGCCTGCTTCACCGGCGGGGGCATCGACGAGGCATTCCAGAGCGACTGATAGCGGAAGCGATTGTCGTGCTGCGCGGCGCAGAGCACGCCGTCGCCGACCGCGCAGATCGCGCCGGCGTCACAGAAGCCGATGCTCGGATCGACCTCGAGTGGCGGCGACCAACCGTGGTCCGAGAGTGACTGGAGCAGCAGCGGGCTGCCAGCGCGCCGCTCACGCGAGCTCGCGCGATAGTTGTATCGGTAGGCGATCCAGAGCGACCCGCCGCGATCGATGGCGAGGCGCGAGACGCCACCGCCCCATGAGATCCTTGGCGCGCCGGGCACGGCACCGTCAGGCCACGGATCCGTGCCGTGCAACTGCTCGATGGCCGTCGGGATGGCGGCGGCAGTCACCGTGGCGCTGCGACCCGGCGTGACGCGCGCCACCATCACGTGGACGCAGGCGCTGGCCCCCTCGGCACGCGTGTCGAAGACATCGGAGATGCCGCGAATGGGGTTGTGCAGGCGATCCCACGCAATCCAGATCACACCGTCGCGGCCGGCGACCGCGGTCGGGTGGACATCGTCCGACTGCGAGTCACCACTGATCGCGAGCGCCGCGGGCGAGGCGACGTCGACCGGGCGCAGCAGCACTTCGTAGTCGCGCTCGAAGAAGCTCGACCAGACCATCCAAAGCTTGCCAGCGGCCACCAGCAGCGTCGGATCGAGATCACTTTCGGCGCCGTCCCCCACCACGATCGGAGCACCGAGGCTCCCCTCCTCGACCGGCGCCGCCACCACGTCGAACGAGCCCCGCCCCGCCGAAGTCGCGCTGCTCCGCCACGTCTCGAAGGCAAGCCAGATACGGCCATCGGGCGCGACGACGGCATGCGGCGCGCGCGACGGCAACGTGCCAGCGGTGAGCACCCACGGCGCCCCGAACGCCGCCCCATCCAGCCGCGTCCCGCGTAGCTGCGCCACCTCGTCGACGACTTCAGTCCAGAAGACGTTCAGGCGGCCGGCCGCGTCGACCACCGCGCTCGGATGGGCGATCTCCGCCGCATCGGCGAGAACCTCGAGCGTGGTGGTGACCGCGCCGTCGTCGCCAAGCGCGCGCGCCACCAGATGGTCGCCGTGGCCCGCCTCCCACTCCTTGCAGACGAGCCACGCTCCGCCCTCCGGACGCACCACCAGCACCGGCGCGCTCCGCTCGCGATCCCCGCTCTCGATCTGCGCGCTCGCCGCGAGCTTGGTCGGCGGCGGCGACTCCGGCAGCACGTGCATGTCGCCGTCGGCTTCGCTCGGCCCGTCGCTCCCTGCGTCGCGCTGGGCTCCCCGTCCTTCCCGTCCCTCGCGCCCGTCCGCCGGAGGCGTGCTCCCATCCTGCGATTGCAACGCGAACAACGGCAGCGCACCGATCGTCGCCGGTAGCAGCAACGCCGGACCAAACCGACGCAGCCACGCACGCACCCGCGATCGCCCCGCCATCCCGTTCACCGCCACCACGAAGCTCCCTTGCACCCCTCGATTGGCAGGGGCAATCTACGCCGCCCTTTCGTCCGGCAACGCACCGTTCGCCCGCCGTTGGGTGCGGCGGCGCCTTGCCGTTCCCTGAGATCGGCAGGAGACCGGCGCGTGCCCTACCTCAATGCTCCGCCCGCGAAAGTCAAAGAGCTGCTCGACGCGAACGACGGCTGGGTCTACGTCGATGTCCGCACGGAGCCGGAGTTCAAGGAGGCGCACGTCGAAGGCGCGCTCAACATCCCGTTCGCCCTCGGCCATCCCCCGAACATGACAGTGAATCCCGAGTTCCTCGCCGTCGTCAAGGCGAACTTCAAGAAGGACGCGAAGCTCGTCTTCGGCTGAGCGGCGGGTGGTCGCTCGCAGCGTGCCTGCGAGGTCGTGGCCAACGCGGGGTACTCCGGGCTCGCGAACATGGTGGGTGGACTCATGGGCGGCCGCACGCCAACGGGAATCGAGCCGGGATGGGCTGCGCTCGGCTACCCGATCGAGAAGTCG
>CAYRQC010000444.1:0-4828 GCA_964426265.1 uncultured Phycisphaerales bacterium
CGCGGCCTCTACACCTTCTGGCGCCGCACTGTCCCGCCGCCCGCGATGCAGACCTTCGATGCGCCAAGCCGCGAGACCTGCACGTTGCGCCGCCAGGCGACCAATACCCCGCTGCAAGCCTTCGTCACGCTGAACGATCCGAGCTTCGTCGAGGCCGCGCAGGCTTTGGCGCGACGCATCGTGCGCGAAGGCGGCGCGACCGCGCGCGAGCGACTCGACCACGCCTTCGAGCTTGCACTCGCGCGACCGGCGCGCGACGACGAGTGGCGGGTTCTCGAGAAGCTCCTCGCCGGCGAGCTTGCCCGTTTGCGGACCGATCCTGCGTCCGCACGCGCTCTCGCCGAGCAGCCGCTCGGTCCGCTCGCACCGGGCCTCGATCCGGCCGAGCTCGGCGCGTGGACGGTGGTGGCGAACGTGATCTTGAACCTCGACGCGGTGCTGGCGAAGAGCTGAACGGGCGGCGAAGGGAGAGCGTCGATGGACCCGATGGATCTGCTGTCCGAGGAGCTCCGCCGCGCCGCCGCGCGTGCCGTGACGCGTCGCCATTTCCTTCGGCAGGCAAAGCTCTCGCTCGGCGCAATTGCGCTCGGTGATCTCCTCGCGCGTGATGCAGCGGCGGCCACTGCAGCGGCGGCTCACACCTGGGCCGCGGCAGACGATCGTGCTGTGTCCGGCGCGTCGACCGCCCGCCCGCTCGCCGTGAAACCGCCGCCGCTGCCCGCGCGCGCCAAGCAGGTGATCTACATCCACCTCTCGGGCTCCCCGCCGCAGCACGACCTCTTCGATTGGAAGCCCAAGCTCGTCGAGCTGCACATGCAGCCGTGCCCCGACTCGCTCTTCCAAGGACAGCGGTTCGCGTTCATCAAGGGGCGGCCGCTGATGCTCGGGTCGCCCTACAAGTTCCGTCAGCACGGACAGTCGGGCGCCTGGATGAGCGAGCTGCTGCCTCATCTCGCCACGGTCGCCGACGACCTCTGCATCGTGCGCTCGATGCGGACGACCGAGTTCAACCACGCGCCGGCCGAGCTCTTCGTCCACACCGGCGATCGCAATGCGGGTGCGGCGGCGCTCGGCGCGTGGGTCACCTACGGGCTCGGCAGCGAGAATCAGGATCTGCCCGGCTTCATCGTGATGGTGTCGGGTGGCACCGACCCGACGGCGGGCAAGAGTGTCTGGAGTGCCGGCTTCCTGCCGGGTGTCTATCAAGGCGTCCAATGCCGCAGCGGCAAGGATCCCGTCTTCTTCGTGAGCGATCCGGCCGGCATGCCGCGCGCGACGCGCCGTGCGACGCTCGACGCGCTGAACGAGCTCAACGCCCGCGAGCATGCCGAGGCGGGCGATCCCGAGACGTTGACGCGCATCAGCCAGTACGAGCTCGCCTATCGCATGCAGCTTTCGGTACCCGAAGTGATGGATCTCACCCAGGAGCCGCCGGAGCTGCTCGAGCTCTACGGCGCCGCTCCGGGCAAAGCGAGCTTCGCCAATAATTGCCTACTCGCGCGCCGGATGGTCGAGAAGGGCGTCCGCTACGTGCAGCTCTTCGACTGGGGTTGGGACACCCATGGCACGTCAGCGGGCGACGACATCGTCACGCAGTTGCCGATGAAGTGTCGCGAGATGGACCGGCCGGTTGCGGCGCTTCTGAAGGACTTGAAGCAGCGCGGGCTGCTCGACTCGACGCTGGTGGTGTGGGGTGGCGAGTTCGGCCGTACCGCGATGAACGAGGCGCGCGACGGCAGCAAGTTCCTCGGCCGCGACCACCACGCCGCCTGCTTCACGATGTTCCTCGCCGGCGCGGGAGTGAAGGCGGGCGCGCAGGTCGGCGCCACCGACGAGTTCGGCTACTCGATCAGCGACACCCCGATCGACGTCCACGACCTGCAGGCGACGTTGCTCCATCTATTGGGCTTCGACGCCCATCGCTTCAGCTATCCCTTCAAGGGGTTGAACCAGCGGCTGATCGGGCCCGACGACGCGCCGCGCGTGCGGCCGGAGCTGCTGGCGTAGCCGCGGGCGTAGAGTGCGCTTCCCAATGGCTGAACGCGCAAAACGAGCAAAACGAGCCATGCAGCCGCGATCTGCTCAGCGACGACCGCGTGTCGCCAAGCTCCCCGAGGTGCTGCTCGACGATTCGCTGATGGACCCCTATCGAGCGGCCTGGCTGGCGCTCACTCCAGACCAGCGTCTTCGCCGCGCGTGGCGACTGCGCCGCTTCTTGATCGACCCTCAGCGGATCCACGATGAAAAGCTGTTTCCGAAGCCTTGAGCGCCAGGGCGTCGCCTTTCTCCTCATCAGCGGACAGGCATCGGTCCTCTACGGTGCCGCCACGTTTTCCGAGGATGTCGATCTCTGGGTCGAGCCGACCGCGGCGAACGTGCTGCGACTGTTGCGCGCGCTGGCGGCGCTCAGGGCGCACGTCTACAAGCTGACGCCGCCGCTGACCGTCGCCAACATGCGATTCGGGCATGGCTTCCATTTCCTCGTGCCGCAGCGCCCAGGACCGATCTATCTCGACATCATGGGTCGGCCGCCGAGAGTGGGGACATTTCGCGCGGCGGCTGCGCGTGCGGTCTCGATGCAGACGCGATGGGGAGAGATCCCGGTGGTGGCGATCGAGGATCTCGTGGAGCTGAAGAAGACGCGACGGCTCGCCGACTACGACGTGATCACCAACCTCGTGACGGTTCGGCTCGCCCGCGAACCTCGGCCCAAGGCGCGGCTGCTCGAATGGGCGGTGCAAAACTCGTTTCGGATGGAAGAGCGGCAACGGTTTGCGGCTGCCCGCGGCCGCCGAAGATCGCTGGCACAGTGCCAGCGCGACGTGGCGCGTGATCTCACCGTCCTTCAGGATCGTGACGTCCGTTGTTGGCGCCGGATCATCGAGTCACTGCGTGGCATGCGCGACTCCGGAACGCTGCTCACGAAAGGGACGCCGGTTCGATCGCTGCTTGCGTAGCGGTTTGGAGTAGAGGTGTGGAGTAGCGCGGACAAATCGCGGGAGGCAGTCGATGACGATCAGCGCGGTGCAACCCGACGAACCCCGCGAGCCCGGGCCGCCGCGCATCAGCCGCGCGATGATGGAAGAGCTGCGGGCCCGGTTGCGCGCCGAGCAGAGGCCACTCGCGGGGCTGGTCGCCGGACTCCTCGCGGCGCTGTTCGGGGCGATGGCCTGGGCGGCCATCTCGATTGCGACCGACTACCAGATCGGCTTCATGGCGATTGCGCTCGGCCTGTTCGTCGGGGCGACGGTGCGCAGGTACGGGCGCGGAATCGATCCGAGCTTTCGCCTGATTGGCGCCGCCTGCGCCTTGCTCGGTTGCGTGATCGGCAATCTGCTCACGGTCGTCGGCGTGGTCGCCAAACAGGACGACGCGAGCTTTCTGCACGGGCTCGGCCGGCTCGATGCCGACGTCCTCTTCGAGCTGATGTCGGCGTCGTTCAGCGGGATCGATCTCCTCTTCTACGGGTTCGCAGCGGTCGAAGGCTTCAAGCTGGCGGTCTTCCCGATCGACCACGCGGCGGTTGCCAGGGCATTGGGGACGCCGCCCACTTCAGCGCCGCCGACTTCGGCGCCGCCCGCGCCGTGAGCGTCAGCTCGGCGCGCTCCCGCTACGCTGCCGCGCATGCGCCTCGTTCGTCAGCTCCGTTGGATCGCTCCGCTGCTGCTGTGTGGTGTGCCGCTCGTGCTTGGCCAGCAGGAGAGCGGCGGCGGTCAAGAGGGCGGGGACGACGAGGGCGCTGCCGAGGCGACGCGCACCGCGCGCTCCAAGCTCACGGTCGGCACCCTCGCCCGCTCCGGCCTGATCGCCAAGGACGACCGCATTCGCGAGGCGCCGTTCCTGGTGCCGCGCCGCGACGGCCGGATGACCCTCGGCTTCCTCGAGTGGAACCCCGCGGCCGGTGACACCATCGTCCTCTGCACGGCGGGCGTCGAGGAGCTCGGCGCGCCGCGGCTGCCGCTGAAAGCCGTCCACCCGGTCGCGGGGGCCTTCCTGCGGCCGCTCGGAGTGACCGATCGCGACGACCGGCTGCACGTCTTCTGGACCGAGCTGGTCGACGGCGCGGCGCAGCTCCGTTGCGTGCGCGAGATCGGTGACCACTTCAGCGACCCGCTGCCGCTGACGAGCGGCCCGTGGCTGCACATGAACTGCGACGCGGCGTTCGCGCCGGACGGGCGCGTCTGGATCGCCTACGAGGCGGAAGAGGCGGCGAGCGTCGCGGGCGGCAAGCCGCAGCACGACGTCTTCGCGGCCGCACTCCAGGACGACGGCACGCTCACCGCTCCCACCCGCATCTCGACCGGCCAGAAGAGCGACCTCGACGCCCGCATCGTCGCATCGGGCGACCGCCTCTGGATCGCCTGGACCAGCTTCACCGACCGCGATTTCGAGATCGAGCTGCGGTCGCTCGATCCCAAGAGCGGCGAGCTCGGCGAGACGATCCACGTCTCGGCCGACTCCGCTTCCGACGACTACCATCCGTCGCTCGTCGCCGCGCCCGATGGGGCGCTCTGGCTCGCTTGGGATCACGCGGCCAACCCGCTGCGCGGCAACTCGACGCCGCCGCAGATGCGCCTCGAGCGCAAGCGCGTCGACATCGACGTCGCGGTGCGTTGCGCCTGCGTGCGCGGCGGCGAGGTGCTGCTGCCGATTGCGCGGACCGAAGGCGTCGAGCCCGGCACGGTCGAGGGGGCCGAGAGCTTGTCGATCGGTGGCGGGCTGCCGAGCCTCGCGATCGACGGCGATGGACGGCTCTGGATCAGCTATCGCCAGTTGGTCGGCGCGGGCGATCGCCGGCGCCACGGTTACACGGTGCTCGTGCAACCAC
>CAYRQC010000445.1:0-5078 GCA_964426265.1 uncultured Phycisphaerales bacterium
CGTGGTCGTGCTCGGCGACATGCTCGAGCTCGGCTCCTACGCGGGTGAGCTCCATCGCAAGTGCGGCGAGCTGATGAGCCTGCTGCCCGACGCACTGCTGGTGGCCGCCGGCCCGCATGCCGAGGAGGTCGCCGAGGGCGCGCTCGCGAAAGGCTTCGATCGCGCGCAGATCGCCACCTGTGTCGATGGCGCCGCGGCGGCGGAGCTGGTGCCGGCGTTGCTCCAGCGCGGCGATCTGGTGCTGGTGAAGGGCTCGCGCGGAATGGCGATGGAGCGCGTCATCGACGCGATCCGCCGCTCCTTCACGCAGGACGCGGGGCGCGCGGTGGGAGCGGGAAGTGCCGGTCGCTGAGCTCGCCAACGAGGCTCTCGCCAACGTGCGTGCGTCAGGCGACATCGCCACGCGGGTGGTGCTGCGCACCGCCGCCGCCGGCGCGACTGCGTTCGCCATCGGCATCGCGATCGGACCGTTCATCGTGCGTGCGTTGAAGCGGCTGCGCACGCAGGAGACGGTCGAGAAGCTCGACTCGGCGCGGCTCGCCGAGCTTTCGAAGGACAAGCGCGGCGTCCCGACGATGGGCGGCGTCCTCTTCTTGCCGGCGATGGGCGTGGCGCTGGCGCTCTTCGGCAACCTGCGCAATCCGTATGTGTTGCACGCGTTGCTCGGCACCGTCGGCTTCTGCTTGATCGGGATGATCGACGACCTGCTGAAGCTGCGGCGCAAACGCGGTCCCGACGGCAAGGTGATCGAGGCCAAGCAAGGTGGCATCTCGGCGCGTTGGAAGATGGCGCTGCAGATCGGGGTCTCCGCGGCGCTCGCCTTCGCGCTGGTCACGACGATGAAAGGCAGCGCCAAGGACGCCGCCGAGCAGCGCGCCCTGCTCTCGATCGCCATTCCGTTCTCGTCGTCGTCGATCGATCTCTCGATGGGAGGCGGCTGGCCGTTCGGGCTGCTCTGCACGCTGATCATGGTCGGTACCAGCAATGCGGTGAACCTGACCGACGGCCTCGACGGGCTCGCCCCCGGCTGCATCGTCCTGGCGGCGGCGGCGTTTGCGGTCATTGCCTACGGAGTCGGGCGCTCCGACGTCGCCTACCACCTGCCGATGACTCACGTGAGCGGCGCCGAAGAGATGGCGGTGGTGGCCGCGGCGCTCGCCGGCGCGGGGGTCGCATTCCTCTGGTTCAACGCGCATCCCGCGGAAGTGTTTCTCGGCGATACCGGCTCGCTCGCGCTCGGCGGGCTGCTTGGCTACATCGCGTGCGTCACCAAGCAGGAGCTGGTCCTGCCGATCGTGGGGGGCGTCTTCGTCGCGGAGGCGCTCTCGGTGGTGTTGCAGGTGGCGTCCTTCAAGAGCACGGGCAAACGGCTCTTCCGCTGCGCGCCGCTCCATCACCACTTCCAGTTCAAGGGGATGCACGAGGTGAAGATCGTGACGCGCTTCTGGATCGCGGCGGCGCTCTGCGCGGGAGTGGGCCTTGCCACTCTCGCGGCGCGGTGACGGAGGAGTCGGCCGTGGCGACTGTCGCGTTGGAAGGGTTTCCTGAAGAGCTGCCCGCTGAGAGCTCCGCAGCGTTGCCAGAAGCGCCACGCGGAGCGTCGCCCGAAGCGCCGCCGCCGGCAAGCTTCACCTCGGACGGAGAGCTCCAGCGTTCGGCTTTCCTGCTGCTCTCCTGTGTGTTGACGTTGCTCGCGCTCGGCGTCGTGATGGTCTACAGCGCGGCCGCGGTCGAGGCGGTGGAGAGCGGCCAAGCTTCCACGCCGCTGGTGCCGCTCCTCTCGCACGGCATCAAGGTCGCGGTGGGCGCGACGCTGCTGTGGTTTGTTTCGCGGGTCGACCCGCGGCGGCTGGTGCGGCTCGCGAAGCCGCTCTACCTCGGCTCCTTGCTGCTGCTTGCGCTGGTGCTGGTTCCCGGGATCGGCGTGCTCTCGCACGGCTCGCGGCGCTGGATGGCGACCCATTCGCTGATCGGCTTCGCGCTCCAGCCGTCGGAGATCGCCAAGCTCGCGCTGATCGTCGCCATCAGTGCCTACGTCGCGCGCGTTGCCGACATCGGCGAGAGCTTCCGTCGGACCTTCCTGCCGGCGGCGGGGATGGTGCTCGTCCCGGGTGCGCTGATCTTGCTCGAGACCGACTTCGGGACCTTCCTGCTGGTGACGGCGCTCGGCTTCCTCTTGCTGCTGCTGGCTGGCGCTCGGGTGAAGCATCTTCTGTTGCTGGCGGCGATCGTGCTTCCGCTCGCGGCGGCCTTCCTCTGGTTGAATCCTGGAACGCGCTACATCTTCGATCGCCTCGGCGCCTTCACCGATCACCACTTCGGCGCCGCCACCCCCGCGACCGGCGCACTCACGCAGGTCGACTTCGCCGAGTCGGCCCTGCGCGTCGGGGGGCTCTCGGGCGTCGGGCTCGGTGCCGGCCACCACAAGCTCTTCTTCCTCGCCGAGAGCGAGAACGACTTCATCCTTGCGGTGATCGGCGAGGAGCTGGGATTCATCGGCACCACGGCGGTCGTGATGCTCTTTGCATTGCTGATCTGGAGTGGGCGCCGGCTCCTGCTCGGGATGCGCCATCGCTTCGGCTTCTTCGTCGTGGCCGGTGTCCTGATCACCATTGCGATGCAGGCATTGATGAACCTCTTCGTGGCGGTGCGCCTCGCGCCGGTGAAGGGGATCCCGCTGCCGTTCGTCAGCTCGGGTGGCTCCTCACTCACGGTGCTCTGTCTTGGAGTGGGGGTTGCGCTCGCGTGCGCGCGCCATGCGCAGCTCGAGGCACCGGAGCTGGGACCCGAGCCGGTCACCGCAGGAACCGAACCATGAGTCGCGGAAGGCGTCGCACCGTCGCGCGGCCGCTCATGGGTGACCTCGAGCGCTACGGGTTGCTTGCGTTGATCGCGGCATTCGCGCTCGGGCTCGCCTATCTCGGCCAGGAGCTCGCGGGCGAGCAGCCACCGTTCCGTGCGGAGGGCTTTCGCGTTGGCGCCGCCGCGTTGGTGGAAGTGCCGGAGACGTTCGAGGACGAGACTCCTGCAACGGTTGCCGCGGAGCGGTCGTTCGATGCACCGGGAGGCGGCCGGACCAGCACTCTGCCACCCGCGTCGGCCGGTTCGCCGGTCCGCCGCGGCTTCGATTTCTTCGAGCCGCCGGTCCGCCTGCCCGGGCGTCCGGCAGTCATCGCACCGCCGCCGCCGGGCGCCTCCGGCACGACGCGTCGCGTGAGAGTGCGCAAAGGAGAGACACTTCAGAAGATCGCCGCGCGCGAGCTCGGCAACGCATCGCAGTGGCGCCTGCTCCTGCAGTCGAATCCGGGCCTCGATCCCAGAAAGCTGCAGGAGGGGCAAGAGCTCCTGATCCCGGCAGCGGCAGCGGCGCCGGTGGAGAGCAGCGCACGCAAGGCTCGTCTCCATGACGTCGCGGCGGAAGAGACGCTCCTCTCCATTGCGGAGCGCTATTACGGCGACCCAGCGCGCTGGATCGACCTGCTCGAGGCGAATCGCGATCAGCTCCACGATCCCGGCGCGCTGCGCGTCGGCATGAAGCTCAGGATCCCGTGATGCAGCGGCCACGCACGATCGTCTTCATCGGGGGTGGGACGGGCGGACACCTCCAGCCCGGAGTCGTCCTGCGCGACGCGCTGCTGCGCCGCCACCCCGATTGGCGAGGACCCTTCCTGCTCGCTGGACGGGCGGTCGAGCGGAGCTTCGTGCCACAGGGCGCGACCTGCCTCGAGCTCTTCCCCGGTCGGACCTCGCGGCCGGCACCGTGGCGCGCCGACCTCTACGTGCGCGCCTGGATCGCGGCGGCACGTGAGCTCGCTCGCCTGAAACCCGACTTGCTCGTCTTTCTTGGCGGCTACGTCGCCTTCATCGCGCGGTTGGCACGCTGGAACGTGCCGATGGTGATCCTGGAGTCGAACGTGCTTCCGGGCCGTTCGGTGCGGCTCGCGGCACCGTTCGCGAAGCGGCTCTTCTTGCAGTGGTTGCCGCCGGCGGCGGCGCGGCTGCCGATGATGCGGGCGCGCGTGACCGGCATGCCCCTCAAGTTCGAGAGCCTGCCGCCGCAGCGCGAGGCGCGGTCGCAACTCCGCCTGAAGCGCGAGGCGCGCGTGCTGCTGGTGCTCGGCGGAAGCCTCGGCGCGACGCCGATCAACGATCTCGTCCTCGCCGGCGCGAGTGACCTCGCCGCGGCGCGCTCGCTGCAGGTGCTCCATCTCGCCGGTCCGCGTGACGAGGAGCGAGTGCAGGCGGCCTACGCTGCCGCCGGCGTCGACGCGGTCGTGCTGCCCTTCTGCGACGCGATGGCGAGCTGCTACTCCGCCGCCGACCTGATCGTGGCGCGGGCCGGCGGCATGACGGTGGCCGAGATCGCGGCCGCGGGACGGCCCGCGCTCTTCGTGCCCTACCCGCATCACGCCGACCACCATCAGGAGTGGAACGCGCGCGTGCTCGCCGACGCGGGCGCAGCGTGGATCGTCAACGAAGCGAGCACGGGAGCCGATTTCGTGCGGACCCACGTGCTGCCGCGCCTCGCCGATCCGGATGATCTCGAGCTACGCGGTCGCAAGGCGCTCGAGCTTGGACGGCGCGACGGCACGCGGCGGATCGTTGACGAGATCGAGCGGTTGCTCGACCTCGAGCAACCGGTGGGGCAGGTGGCGGCGGCGGTGCTCAACGGGGTGTGATGGGGTTTGACGGCGTGGGGGAATCCGTGGCGGCAGCAAACGCGGGCGGCGTGCGGTCGATCCATCTCGTGGGGATCGGCGGGAGCGGGCTCGCGTCACTCGCGGCCTACTTGCTCGGCCGCGGTGATCGCGTCAGCGGCTGTGACGTCAAGGACGGCTCGATCCTGCGTCGGTTGCAGGAGAGTGGCGCCACGGTCGCGATCGGCCATGCGGCCGGCCACGTCGACGGCACGCTCGGTCCCCTCGACGCGCTGGTCCACACGGCGGCCGCGCTCGGCGACCATCCGGAGCTGCTGGCCGCGGCGCAGCGCGGCGTGCCACCCCAGAAGTACGCGCAGTTCCTCGGTCGCGAGAGCCGCGGCAAGCAGTGCATCGCCGTCGCCGGCACCCACGGCAAGA
>CAYRQC010000446.1:0-3606 GCA_964426265.1 uncultured Phycisphaerales bacterium
GGGGCGCAGAGCCGCCCCGTCGGATCCGAACTTGCAGTCAGAACTGGGTTGCGCTCTCGGTGGCCTTGGCGTGGAGCGGTCCGGACCTGGCCCCAATCGAACGCGCGCGGTGGGAGCGCCAACGAAGCTCTGTTGAAACTCGCGGCCCGCGAGTCAGCCGAGCGCAGCGAGGCTCATGCAGTGTCGCAACGGTCGGCGCGGCCATTTCGTGCAGCCGCGTGCAACGCGGCCTTCGCTTCTCCGCGCTTCCAGTTCCAACCGCGGCCGCGCACCATCCACAGTGCCGTGCGCAGCAGGATCGCGAGGTCTATCGCGAGCGAGTAGCTGCGCAAGTAGCGGCGACACAGCGCGAACCGGATCTGGTACTCGCCGACGTCGCGCGGCGTGTAGCCCTGGGTCACTTGCGCGAGCCCGGTGATCCCGGGCTTGATCGCGAGGCGCTCGATGAACCCCGGCACTTGCGCGCCCGCCCACTCCTCGAGCTCGACGAGTTCCGGCCGCGGTCCCATGAAGCTCATCTCGCCTCGCAACACGTTGACGATCTGCGGCAATTCGTCGAGGTGCGTGCTGCGCAGCCACCGACCGAAGCCTGTGGCGCGCGAAGCGTCGCCGCCGGCCGTCCAAGGCACGAACGCTTCGTCGTCGCCGTCGCGCAGCGTGCGGAACTTGACGATTTGGAAGATGCGCCCGCGGTCGCCGACGCGCGGCTGGAGGAAGAACGCGCGCCGCCACGAGCCGAAGATGCAGGCGTTGATCGTCGCGAGCGCGAGCCCGAGGAGCGCCGCGGGCAGGAACACGATGGCGAGCAGCACCTCGTCGAAGATCGGACGCCCGACGGCGTGCCACGCGCCGCGCGGCTCGAGCACATCCCAATCGATCGGCTCGTCGAACGCGCCGTCGGGCGCCGCGCGCGGCTCGAGTTCGACGAACGAACGTCGACGCGGTCGGAGCAGGCTCTGGGTCGACATCGTGACGCTCGGCCGGAACAACTTTCCGTGCGGTCGCGCGCGCGAGCGTGTGTATCGCGGAGCGGATGCGCTGAACTTGGGCGCGCGCCGCGTTTCCAGCCAGCGACGGCGTGGGACACGCGCATCGAAGCACTGGAGCACTCAAGCGCACCCCTTCACGCGTCGATCTCCGAGGCTTCGATGCACGCGTTTCGATGTCGAGCGTCCGTCCTCGGCGACGGCGGTGAACGGTGATGGCGGAGGCCACGTCGAGCTGCGCTCCGTCACCTGCGGGCGTCGTGACGCCCACACGTGGGTTCGAGCGCGTCGGAGTCGTCGCATGAGCGCGCCGCGCATCCTCCTGATCGGCCCGCGCCCGCGGATCGGCTCGCCGATCGGCGGCGCGCAGGTGTCGTTCGAGCAGCTCGTCGACAGCTTTCGCGCGAGCGGCGCCTTCGAAGTCGAGGTCCTCGACACGGCGCGCTCGCGCGCACTCGACGGCCCCTTGCCGACGGCGCTCGCCGAGGCCTTCGCTTTCGCGCGCGTCGTCGCGAGCGTCCTCGCGCGCGGGCCGCGCTGCGACATCGTGATGTTCAACGCCTCCGCACGCGGCGTCCTCGCCGGCGCGCCGTGGATCGCGCTCGCGACGCGCGTGCTCGGGAAGCGCCTCGTCGTGCGCGTCTTCGGCGGCGGTCTCGACGAAGCACTCGCGCGCGCGCGACCGTGGACGCGTTGGCTCGCGGAGCGCACGACCTTCGCCGCGGACCTGCTGCTGCTCCAGACCGCGGGGCTGTGCGAGCACTTCGCCGGCTCGAACGTCGTGCGCAAGCTGCCGACGACGCGCCGCGCTCCGACGACGGTCCGCGCCCGCGCGCGCCGGTGCCGGCGCTTCCTCTTCCTGGCCCAGCTGCGGCCGGAGAAGGGCATCGACGAGGCGCTGCGCGCGATCGAGCTCGCGCCGGAAGGCTGCACGCTCTCGGTACACGGACCGTTGATGCCCGGAGCGAGCCTCGCCGCGTTCGCCGGATCGTCGCGCGCGCGTTACCTCGGGGAACTTCCGACTTCGCGCGTGCTCGAGGTGATCGCTCAACACGACGCGCTCGTGTTTCCCAGCTACTGGGCCGGCGAGGGCCTGCCCGGCGCAGTGATCGAGGCGTTGCAGTGCGGCGTGCCCGTGATCGCCACGCGCTGGCGAGCGCTGCCGGAACTGGTCGAGCACGGCGCGAGCGGTCTGCTCGTCGAACCGCGCTCGGTCGCCGAGCTCGCGAAGTCGATGCGCCTGCTCGCGAGCGACGACGCGCTCTACGCGCGTCTGTGCGCCGGCGCGCGAGCGCGCGGACTCGAACACACGGTCGAGCACTGGCATCCGAAGCTCGAAGGTTGGCTGTTCGAGCTGCTCGGATTGCCGCAGCCCGTCGACATCGACGCGATCGGCGCGGCGTTGCCTGCGCGCGCCGTCGAAGTGCACGAACGATGAGTCCCTCGCGCCGTGCGCCGCGCGACCGCGGCGCGCGCCGACCCGTCTAGCCCTGCGTCGCGCGCTCGAAGATCGGCATCCAGCTCGGCTGCGCGTGCAGAACGCTCAGCGGTACGCGCTGCAAGCGGATCGAAGCGCGGCACGGCGCCGGTGGATAGTGCACCACGATCTGCTTCGTCGCGCGGCGCACGCCGAGGTCGGGACACCACGACGCGTCGACGACGGTCATCCGGTGGCGCGCTTCGACCAGGACTGCGATCGAGCCGCGCACGATCGCGAGCCCGCCGCGCTCACACGCCTCGACGCGCGCGTCGGGATGCAGCAACAACCGCGCGTGCACCGCTTGCCGCGCTCCGCCGACGACTTCGTCGTCGATCACCAGACTCTCGCGGCCGACGATGAAGCGCCGTCGATGGAGCGGCTTGCCGCGCAGGTGCGCGTAGCCGTCGTGCGCGCCCTCGAGGACGAATCCGCGGCCGAAAGTTTCGTAGCGTTCGAGTCGCACGCGCGCGCGCCGGCCGACGCGGAACGACGACGCGAACTCGCACTGATCGAGATCGTCGAGCGTCACGGTGTTGTGCGAGTGGGTCGCGCGCGCCTCATCCCGCGCTTCGCCGCGGCGATACTCGAAGACGCCGGCGTCGACGACGATGCGCTCGCCCTCGAGGCTCCACTCGAAGGACAACGCGTCGCCGTGGCCATGCGCGGGAAGGTGATCGGGCGCGATCGATCCGCAGTTGACGAGGACGTAGGTCGCGCCGATGCGCGCACCGAAATAGCCGGCGGCTTCGAGCGCGAACACGTCGCGCGCCTCCGGCGCCGAAGCGCCGATGCATTCGTACGCGTCGAGGCACTCGGCCGTCGAGTACGCCATATGCAGGCCGCCGTCGCCGAACTGACTCGTCAGTCCGTCGGGATGCGTGAGGTCGACGAGCGCCTGCGCCATCGCTCCCAGGCGCGCGAGCAGTCGCGCGCGCAAGGCCTTGCTCGACACGGTCGCGCACTCGACGAGATCGGCGAAGACTTGCGCGTGGTACGCGGGACTGCGCTCGAAGTGCATGCCGTCGTCGAGGAGCTGCTCGTCGAGTTGCGCGGCGAGCGTGCGTTCGCCGAGCGCGTGCCAGCGCGGCGCGCGCGCGCCGTCGAAGTAGCGGCCGGCCCACAACAGGGCCTTCGCGTTCT
>CAYRQC010000447.1:0-6584 GCA_964426265.1 uncultured Phycisphaerales bacterium
GGTGCCACCGCGACCCGCGATGCCGAGCGCCTCCAACCCTGGCAGATCGGGAACGTCTTCCCCTTCCACCTTGCGCAGGAAGTCGAGTCGCTCGCGGGTGAAGAGTCCCTTCGCCAGCGCCAGCTCGAGCGGCTTCTTTCGCTGCGCCTGTGCTTCCTTGAGCAGCGTCTCGGCCACGCTCCGTTCGAGGGCGCCGCGATGGACGAGCAGCGCCAGGAGCTTGAGATCGTCGGAGTCGGCCATCGGGCAGCGAGTGTAGCAACGACTGCTCGAGTGGCCGGGGAGCGGTCGCGCCATGGGGCGCGCTCCCGCCAGGGAGCGGACACATTTTCGACTCCCGGGTTTCGCCCGCCGCCCTCCTCAATCGGGCGCTTCCAGCCGGTCGAAACGGGGCTCCGAGACGAGCGAGCGACCGGGAGACGAACATCGTGGCGCGAAGCGTCGACTGCAACGTGATCCTCAAGTACTGCGAGATCCTCGACGAGTTCGTCAAGGTGCGCGTCTTCACCGACGACGACCTCGCCGAGCTCCTGACGATCCGGGAGATCCCGAATCGCAACGCCTACCAGCAACTGGTCGTCACCGCCTGCGTGGTGAGCTACGTCGACGAGGTCGTGCCGCTCTTCAAGAAGCAGAATCGCGCCTACAAGACGGCGGCCCTCGAAGAGCTGCTCTATCAGATCTGCGTCGAGGTCAACCCGCAGCTCGAGATCCACCAGGTCGCGCTGCCGCTGGACGGTGGCGGGCCGGCGAGCGGCCATCTCCAGCTCCTCGCGACGCCCGGGCTGAAGAACCAGAAGGAGTCGAAGCGCAACCTCGACCGCGTCGAGGCGGAGCTGCGGCGCGCGGTGATCGGCCAGGATGGTGCGATCGATGCCGTGGTGAAGTCGTTCCGAAAAGCGGCCGCCGGCATCAAGGATCCGCGGCGGCCGATCGGCGTCTTCCTCCTCGTCGGCTCGACCGGCACCGGCAAGACCGAGCTGGCGAAGATGACCGCGCGCCACCTCTTCGGCGATGCCACGCGGCTGGTGCGGATCGACTGCAGCGAGTACGCGCTGCCGCACGAGTACGCCAAGCTCATCGGCGCTCCGCCCGGCTACGTGGGCCACAACGAAGGCGGCCAACTCACCGAGCAGATGAAGGACAAGAAGGCGGGCGTCGTCCTCTTCGACGAGATCGAGAAGGCACACAAGAAGGTGCACAACCTCCTGCTCCAGATCATGGACGAGGGAGTGCTGACCGACAGCAAGGGACAGGCGGTGCCGTTCAACCGCAGCTTCATCCTGCTGACCTCGAACATCGGCGTCGAGGAGATCGACGCGATCCGCAACCGCGTCGGCTTCGACTGGCGCTCGCGCGTCCAGCTCGCGCCGGAGGACGCCAAGCAGGCGACGCTCGAGGCGATGAAGGACGCGTTCCGGCCCGAGTTCATCAACCGCCTCGACGGGGTCGTCGTCTTCAACGCGCTGACGGTCGACAACTGCGTGCGAATCGCCCGCAACCAGCTCGGCCAGGTCGCGGGTTACCTCGAGCGGAGCGGGATCGAGCTCGAGTTCACGCCCAATGTCGCGCGCCGCATCGCGCAGCTCGGGTTCAAGCCGGAGTACGGTGCCCGCGAGCTGCGCCGGATCATCCAGCTCGAGATCGAGGAGCCCCTCTCCGAGCGGATCCTGCGTGGCGAGTTCCGCTCCGGCGATCGCGTGCGCGTCACCGCGCGGGGCACCCGTTTCGCCACGACCCGACTGCCGCGGCCGCGCCAAGCGCGCGCCATCACCCAGCGCGCGACCAACCCCGAGCCGAGCAACCTGCTCGCCCCCGTCGCGCGCGGCGCCGACCTGCAACCGGCCTGAAGCCGAGCGGGCGCGACCTATACTCCGGGACCTCCCGATCGAGCGAGTCGCCTCCGTGCACTCGCGAAAGGACACTCCCGTGCTCCGCCTCGCCCTCCTGCTCGCGACCCTGACCGGCCTCGCCGCGGCGCAAGCGGCGCCACCGACGCCGCCTTCCGTGCCGCAAGCGAGGCCCGACGCCCCATCCACCGAGCCGAGCGACCCGGCCGCGATCGGCTTCCTCAAGACCACCGTCGATCACCGCGTCTACTCGCTCGAGAGTGCCGGTGCGCGCAAGCTGACGTCGATCGTCAAGGCGACCTTCGAGGTGACCGACCGGTTCACCGAGCTGAAGCCGACGACGGTGGATCTCGAGGTGATGTACGACTTCGCGAGCGGGGCCACCAAGACCGGCCCGCGCGTGCCACCCTCGCCGGAGCAGCAGCAGATTCTCGTGCTGGCGAGCGCCGCCGCGCAGAACGCTTTCTCGCCGCTGCCGTCCCGCGCCGCGCGCGGGTGGAAGGTCACCTTCGCCAACGAGGGCGAGCAGGTCCGGCTCGACTACTTTCCGCGCAACACGCAGGGCGTGATCGAGAGCTACTCGGAGTGGTACAAGCTCGACGGCACGCCGCTGCGCCGCAAGGTGATCTCGCGCACTCCCAAGGACGGCGCGCTGGTGACGATCACGCAGGAGATCGCGCTCGCCTACGACGAGGCCAAGCAGGGGCTCCTCCTCAAGGAGCTGAAGCCCCTCGCGGTCGAGGGGCAGCTCTCCTACACCTTCGAGTACGAGCTGCGCGACGGGTTGCAGGTGCTGAAGCGGTTGATCCAGCAGGACGCCGGCTGGCGGCTCACGCTCGACTTCAACACCACCGTGGAACGCGCCAACACCGTCGAACGCCCCGCCAAGCAGTGAACGCGAGCCCAGCGCGATGATCCTCGACGCCCTCTTCGCTCCCGCCCTCTTCGCTGACCTCGTGCCGCGGTGCGCCGCACTGTGGCTCGCGGCGGCCGGCGAGGTCGGCACGATCGGCGACACCCCGATCAGCGAGGAGCGCTTCGCACAGTTCGTCCTGGCGGAACAGGGGCGCTCGGGCAGCGCCGCCGAGGCGCTCGACCACCTGATCCAGGAACGGCTGGTCGCGATCGAGGCGCATCGACGCGGAATCATCGTCACCGAAGCCGACATCGAAGCACGCATCGCCGCCCTCGACCAAGGGCTGCGTGATCACTCGCGAGGCGCGAGCGGAATCGAGGAGCAGCTCGCGGCGATGAAGATCGACCTTGCGACCTTCCGGACGCTGCTCCGGAAGTCGATCGCCGCCGAGCGCATGATGTGCGTCGACTACGGTTTGAAGTCGGGCAGCGAGGTGCCGCCGGAGAAGCAGAGCCTCTGGTTCCAGGAGCTGAAGAGCCGTGAGGCGGTCCATCTCGACGGCTTGCCGGAAGGCGTCGCCGCGACGATCGGCGAGGAGCGGATCGCCGCCACGGACTGGGGTCTCGAGCTGTTCCGATCGCTGAAGGAAGCGGACGGCAATCAGCTCTTCGAGGAGTTCGTCGGGATCCAGCTCCTGCTCGCGGAAGGGAAGGCGCGCGGGCTCACCGTCACCTCGGAGCACATCGCCCATGAGGTGCAGGAGCGGAGCGCCCAGTTGGTCGCGAAGCTGCGTGCGGAAGGGATGGCGACCGAAGGCGTCGACTACCTCGGCACGCTCGAAGCACGTGGTGACGACCCCAAGCAGGTGGTCGCGAGCGATCGGTTCCGGGCGGCGATCCTGCTGAAGGAGCTGGCGCGGCAGCGCTACGGAGCCGACGGCTGGCGCCACTACTACGACGATCACCGCGCCGACTTCGACCGCGCCTTCGGCCGGCGCGTCCACATCGCGACGCTCTTCCTGCGCGCGAGCCAGCAGAAGAGCGCGAAGATCCCGCGGACTTGGGAGAGCGCGACCGACGAGCTCGACCAGATGAAGCGGCGGGCGCTCACGGGCGACGCTCCGCTCACCGAGGCGTTTGCCACCTTGGCGCGCCTCCGTTCGGAGCATGCGTCGGCGTCACGCGGCGGTGATCTCGGTTTCCTCTCGGCGCCGCAGCTCGAGCAGCTCCATCTGTCCACCTCCGCGCTCGACGAGAAGGGTGGCGCGTTGCTCGGTCCTCTGGTGACGCCGGAGGGAGTCCATCTGCTGCTCGTCCTGGAGCAGCGCGCAGCATCGCCCTTCGAGGAGATCGTCACCGAGGTCGAGCAGGCGGCGCGCCGTGAGCTCATCCAACAGTTGCGTGCCGCGGTCAAGGTCGAGCGAAAGATCTGAGGAGAGCCATGCAGCTCGGACGAGTGGTCGGCACGGTGGTTTCGACGGTGAAGGAGCCGCGCATGAAGGGGCTGAAGCTCCAGGTCGTGCGGCTGCTCGACGAGCAGGGCAAGGAGAGCGGCGGCTATCAGGTCGCGGTCGATGCGGTCGGCGCTGGTCACGACGACGTCGTCCTCTTCGCGGGCGGCTCGAGTGCGCGGCAGACCGAGCTCACCGACGGCAAGCCGACCGATGCGACGATCATGGCCATCATCGACTCGTGGGATGTCGGCGGGCGCGTCGTCTACGAGGCGCATCGGTGAGGCTCGGACGCGTCATCGGTCGCGTCGTCGCCACGGTCCGTGCGCCCGACCTGGGCGGCGAGAAGCTGCTGATCGTGCAGCCGCTCGATGGGCAGCGCCGGCCGATGGGCGCCACGGTGGTCGCGTGCGACGTCGTGCAGAGTGGCCTCGGCGACGTGGTGCTCTGGGTCGGGGGCCGCGAGGCGGCGCTCGCGTTGCCGCGCCGCTTCGTCCCGGTCGATGC
Source organism: uncultured Phycisphaerales bacterium (assembly GCA_964426265.1). GTDB lineage: Bacteria > Planctomycetota > B15-G4 > B15-G4 > SIAN01 > SIAN01. The sequence goes on from CAYRQC010000447.1 coordinate 4,664, forward strand.
GACGATCGTCGGCCACGTCGAGCAGATCGCCACGCCCGGCGCGCTGCCGGCGCAACGGTGACGGAGTAGCCGCGGTGTACGTCGCGCGCGTCGTCGGAACCGTGGTGACCCCGGTGCAACATCCCTTCTTCGATGGGCGGACGCTGCTGCTGGTCCATCGCGTGGAGCTCGAGGGCGGGCCCGCCGGCCGCGCCGACGGCAAGGCGCACGATCGCGTCGCCGTCGACACCATCGGCGCCGGCGTCGGTGACGTCGTGCTGGTGCTCGAAGAGGGCAACTCGGCGCGGCAGATCGTCGATGACGGCAAGGCTCCGGTGCGCAACGTGGTGATCGGCTTCGTGGACGAAGTCGAGCTCCAGGGCAAGATCGTGCTTTCGAACGACGATCGGCACACTCGCCGCTCGCCGCCGCCCGCGGAGCGCATCCCATGACCTTTCCCTACTCCGAAGCGGAGCTGCGCCAGCAGCTCTGCGACATCGGCCGCCTCATGTACGAGCGCGGCTTCATCGGCGCGGCCGACGGCAACCTCGCCGTGCGCCTCGATGCCGAGCGGCTGCTGGTCACGCCGTCCGGCTGCCTCAAGGGCTTCATGACGCCCGAGACGATGGTGATCACCGACCGCGCCGGCCAGTCGCTCGATGGCGGCCGGCCGTCGACCGAGATCTTGATGCACGCGGCGATCCTCGAGGAGCGCCCCGATGTCAGCGCGGTGGTCCACGCCCACCCGCCCTACACCGTCTCCTTCTCGCTCGCCGGCATCCCGCTGACGCGCTGCGTCATCCCCGAGATCGTGGTGACCATCGGCAACGTGCCGACCGTCCCCTACGCGACTCCCGGCACGCCCGAGCTCCCCGACTCGATCCGCGAGCCGATCAAGAAGTCGGACGTGCTGCTGCTCGAGCGCCACGGGATCGTCACCGTCGCCGACGAGATCTGGAACGCTTTCAAGCTGCTCGACATGGTCGAGCACTCGGCGAAGATCGTCCACCTCGCGCTGCAGCTCGGGCGCGCGCAGGTGCTCGGTACCGACCAGGTCGAGAAGCTGATGCAGTCGCGCTACGACCTCGGCATCCAATCGCGCAACACGATCGCCGAGGACATGCTCGCGCGGCTCGCCTGCTCGCAACCGCTCAAGAAGCCGGGTAGCTGACGGCACACCGGAGGGCGGCGGCGATGCGCGTGCTCCTCGACGCCACGGCGGGCGCGCGGCCGGAGCGGAGCGGGGTCGGACGGTATGTCCACGAACTGCTGCGCGCGCTGGTCGAGCTTGGCAACGGACTCGGCGACCGTGTCGACAGCGGCGGTTCGTCGACCGGTGTCGCCGACGCCATCCAGCTCGAGCTCGGCGTGCGCGGGAGCAAGTGGGCCGCGCGCGACTGTCTGCCGCTCGCCGCGTTTCCGGCCGTGCCGCGGCTGCACCGGCTGAACGATTGGCTCGACCGCTTTCGCCTCTCGGAAATCGAGCTCTTCCACGGGCTCGACGTCCGGATCACGCCGAACCGGCGCGTCGCGCGCGTTGGCACGCTGCACGACCTCTTCTCGCTCGAGCGTGACGATCTCGCCACGGCGACGTTTCGCGCGAAGCGGAGCGCGCAGTACCGCCGCCTCGCCGATGAGGCCGATCGGGTCATCTGCGTGTCGGCGGCCACGGAGACGGCCTTCCTCTCCCATTTTCCGCAGGCGCGCGGCCGGACCTGCGTCGTCCATCACGGCGTCGACCCGCGCTTTCGGCGTGCAAGCGACACCACGGTCGCCGAGCTGAGACGGCGGCTCGGGATCGACGGGCCGTTCCTGCTCTTCGTCGGTCTGCTCTCGACGCGCAAGAACCTGTTGCCGGTGGTCGAGGCGTTCGCCGCGGTCGCGCGCACGCGGCCCCAGCTGCGCCTCGTGCTCGCCGGAAGCCCGAGCCACGGCTGGGAGG
>CAYRQC010000448.1:0-3569 GCA_964426265.1 uncultured Phycisphaerales bacterium
TGCATCGGTTGATCGTGACCAGCTCGACCTACCGCCAGGGCTCGGGCGCGACGCCTGCGACGATCACCGCCGATGCGGAGAACCGGCTGCTCGCGCGGATGAGCCGCACGCGGCTCGATGCCGAGCAGGTGCGCGATGCACTGCTGCTGCTCGCCGGTCGCCTCGACCTCACGATGGGCGGGCCGTCGGAGCGGCAGTTCGCCTTCAAGGACGACCACTCGCCGGTCTACGACTACAGCGGCTTCGACGTCGATGCCGGCCGGCGCCGCAGCATCTATCGCTTCCTCGTGCGCAGCGCTCCCGATCCGTTCATGGAGTGCCTCGATTGCCCTGACGCGTCGCTGCTCGCGCCGAAACGCAACGTGACGATCACCGCGCTGCAGGCGCTCGCGTTGCTCAACGATCCGTTCGTGATCCGGCAGTGCGAGCATTTCGCGGCGCGGCTCGAGCGCGAAGCTCCGGGTGACCTCGAGGCGCAGCTCCGCCGTTGTTTCGAACTGGCACTCGCGCGCCCGCCGACGATCGACGAGGTCACCGCGCTCGCGGCGCATGCACGATCGCACGGTCTTGCGGCGGCCTGCCGCGTGGTGGTGAATCTCGATGAATTCTTGTTCGTTGATTGACCGCCGCTCCTTCCTCTGGCAGCTCGGCGGAGGATTCGCCGGCGGCCTCGGCGGGATCGCGCTCGCGCAACTCCTCGGGCGCGATGCTCTGCTTGCGCAGGAGGCAGCGCCGACCCCGCTGGCCGACCTGAACGGCGGCCTCCACCATCGCGCTCGCGCCAAGCGCGTCGTCCAGCTCTTCATGTCGGGCGCGGCGAGCCACCTCGACACGTTCGACTGGAAGCCGCGGCTGATCGAGAAGCACGGCGAGAAGTTCGATCCGGGCGAGAAGGTCGAGCTCTTCCAGAGCGATCCCGGGGCCGTCATGGCGAGCCCGTGGAAGTGGCGCCCGCGCGGGCAGTGTGGCAAGCAGGTGAGCGATCTCGTGCCGTGCCTCGCCGAGCAGGTCGATCACATCGCATTCGTCCACTCGATGGTCGCGAAGTCGAACGTGCACGGGCCGGCGACCTTCCTGCAAGCGACCGGCTTCGTGCTGCCTGGCTTCCCCGCGATGGGGGCGTGGGTGAGCTATGCGCTCGGACGGCTCTGCGACGACCTGCCGACCTTCGTCGTGCTGCCCGACTCGCGCGGCTTCGCGCCGAACGGTCCGGCGAACTGGGGCGCGGGATTCCTGCCGGCGGCGCACCAGGGGACGATGATTCGGCCGAGCGCCCGCGTGCCGATCGCCGACCTCTTCCCGCCGGAGTCGGCGCGGGCGCTCACGACGCCGGCGAACGAGCGCGCCACGCTGGAGCTGCTCGCAAAGCTCAATCGAGTGCACGCAGAGCAGCGACCGGGTGACACTCGGCTCGACGCGCGCATGCAGGCGTACGAGCTGGCGGCCAAGCTGCAGCTCGCGGCGCCGGAGCTGCTCGATCTCGCCGGCGAGCCCGCATCGATGCGCGCGCTCTACGGGCTCGACGAGCCGGCGACCGCCGACTTCGGGCGGAGCTGCCTCGTTGCGCGGCGCCTGCTCGAACGCGGCGTCCGTTTCGTCCAGCTCTGGAGCGGCGCCGACAACGGCTTCCCGCGCCGCAATTGGGACAGCCACGAGGATCTCGCGAAGGACCACGCCGACATGGCGGCGAGCATGGATCGGCCGGCGGCGGCGCTGCTCGCCGATCTCGCGGCGCGCGGGCTGCTCGACGACACCATCGTGATGTGGGTGACGGAGTTCGGCCGCATGCCGTGCAGTCAGGGCAGCAAGGGGCGCGATCACAACCCGTTCGGGTTCACCGTCTGGCTCGCCGGCGGCGGCATCCGCGGCGGCACGTCCTACGGCGCGACCGACGAGTGGGGCTGGAAAGCCGTCGATCGCCCGACCAGCAACTACGACGTGCACGCCACCGTGCTGCACCTGCTCGGCATCGCCCACGAGCGCCTGACCGTCCGCCATGACGGCATCGACCGCCGCCTCACCGATGTGCATGGCCAGGTGCTGCACGAGCTGATCGATTGACGGACGGGCCCGGACGTTTGCCGAGCGCCGCTGCTCCGCGTTGGTACTTTCCTGGGTCGCTGGTGATCTCGAACGCGGCAGCGTCGTGGACCAGCACGGCGACGATAGTTCAGCAGGTGGCTTCGAAATGACGGACTCCAGGCCGGTGCGCGACGGGATCACGCTCGAGTCGCGGACGCTCTCGCACTACTTCGTGGTGCGGCGGGTCGCGGAGCTGGTCGGCAGCGAGCCGGTGCTCCACAGTCTGCGGCGGGAGTGGTTGGTCGAGCTGACGCGCGGGAAGCTCGCCGCGGTGTGGAATGGGGTGCTCTCCGGTGTGCGGCATGCCGACGGCGGCGCGGCGTGGGAGGTGGTGCTGCTCGAAGATCGCGGCGAAGAGGTCAATGCGGTGCTCAAGCGCGAGCCGGGCGGCGCGCGCGACGTGGTCCGGATCCAGGTCGCGCCGAATGCCATCTGCGCGTGGCTCTACGGCAACGAAACCCGTTTGCCGCTGGTCGTCGAGGCGATCGAACAGTCGATCCGCGGCATCGCGAGGGTGGGCGAGCCCGACCAGGTCGCCGTCCGGTTCTGGCATCGCTCGTCCGGCGATGCCGTCGAGCAGATGCGGCGCGTGCAATGTCCGACGTGGGACTCGATCGCCGCGAACTATCCCGGTTGCGACGGCAGCCTCGCGTGGCTGATGCGGCTGCAGGTGCCATGGGAGCATGGCCGGCTGGTGTTCTGGCACGGCCCGCCCGGCAGCGGCAAGACGTGGGCGTTGCGGGCGCTCGTGCGCGAGTGGGGGCAGATGTCGCCCGAGGTGATCACCGACCCCGACGAGTTCTTCGCGAGCAACGCCTATCTGCAGCAGGTGCTGCTCGCCGAGCCGCCGACGCTCGCGCGCGTCGACGAGCGTTTCGTCCAGGGCCAGGATCGCCCGCGCCTCTTCATCGTCGAGGACGCACCGCAGCTCGTGCTGCAGGAATCGCGTGCCGCCCAGGGCACACGCATGGCGAACCTGCTCAGCATGACCGACGGCATCCTCGGCCAGGGATTGCGCGTGGTTTTCGTCATCACGACCAACGAGAAGATCCACCGCGTCGATCCCGCCATCCGTCGTCCCGGCCGCTGCCTGCAGGAGCTCGAGCTCCCGAGTTTGACGCGCGAGCAGGCCGCGGAGTGGCTCGCCGCCAACGGTCGCAAGGACGCCGCCGTCTCCGACGAGCACACCTTGGCCGAGCTCTACGAGCTCGTGCAGCGCCGCGATCCGCCCCCGCGCCACGAGCCCTCGCGGATGGGCTTTGCGGGTTAGCGGGTTAGTTGCGCCGATCGGCGTCAGCTCGCCCGCGCCAACACGAACTTGAGATAGCGGCCTTCCGGGAAACCGAGGCGAATCGGGTGGTCAGGTCCGGCGCCGTGGATCGACGCGATGGTGAGCGTCCGATTTGCGCGGATCGCCGCCGTAGTGAGGATCTCGAGGAAGTCCTGCTCCCGCACGTGGGACGAGCAGCTCGCCGTCGCGAGCCAGC
>CAYRQC010000449.1:0-2907 GCA_964426265.1 uncultured Phycisphaerales bacterium
CGGCGGAGCTTCTCCCGAACAGAGGCCGGCGACTTGGCTCGCGAGGAAGTCAACGCCGGAACCGCCCAGAGGCGGAGCACTCGACGAAGTCGTTCCTCCACCGACCGCGCCGCGTCCTCGAAGCGCGGCATCTGCTGGCGATGGAGGTTGACGAGAATCTCGATTTCGGGGTCGTTCAACATGAAGAGCTGCCGGTTCGGTTGCGAGGAAGACGTCGCTCGAACGCGGCGGTGTCAGTGGTTCGTGAAAAAAAACGGTGGCGGGCTGTCACCACGCGCGCCGGCGCACGTCGGGTCGGCCGTGATGACGGCCCCGCCAACGACCACCCAGTGCGCGCGATCCTCGAGCAACCCGATCGCGCGCATCAAGGGCGATTCACCCACCTCGCGCTCTTCGCAACGGAGCTGCGGTCAGTCACCACGGCGCGGTAGACGTCCGCGAGCCGCTGGGCGGTGTCGAGCCACGTGGTGCCGGTGATGGATCGACAGGTCGCGGCGCGCGAAGAGCGCAAGCCACAAGTGCTCGCCGCCGCCGTCGAGACCATCGTGTCGGAAGTCACCATCGCCGCCATCGCTTCCCGCCACGCCGCCAGATCCTCACCAAGAAGCCTCAATGGCAAGTGCGCGAGTTGCCCGCGCGCCGATTCGACCGGCTCGAGCGCACGCGCCAGGATCGGCGTGCCAACGGCGGCTGCCTCCCAGATCGGGAAGCCGAAGCCTTCGTAGCGGCTCGGGAAGAGCAAGGCGCATGCTCGGCGATAGAGCTCGAAGGTCGACGGCTCGTCGAGGCGGCCGGCGAAGACGACGCGGGAGCCGGTGACCCCCGCCGCGGCGCGCAGCACGCGCTCGCTCCGGCCGGCGCCGACCAGCACCAGACGGGCGCGCGCGAGCGGCGATTCCGGTGGCGCTCGCACGAGTGCATCGACGATCGGTGCGAGCCCCTTGCGCGGTTCGAGGTGACCGACGGCGAGGAAAAACGGCGCGCCCGCGATTCCGAGGCGGTGCAGCAACGCGTCAGCCGCGTCCGCGGCGAGCGGCGGCGGTGGCTCGATCACTTCGGCGTTGGCGATGACGTGGATGAACTCGCGTGGAAGGTGCAGCACCGACGAGAATCGCCGGGCCGAGGTCTCCGAGACCGTGATGATTCCCGCAAGACGATGCACAGCTCGCGGGAGCCACGCACGCGTCGCCATGTGGCGCGGCCACCAGCGATGCCACGGCTCGCCGGTCACCACACGCGGCTCGAACCAACGGGCATCGTGTAGCGTCAAGAGTGTAGGGAGCGCCGGCAACGAACCCTGTGTGCTGCGCTCGCGCGGCACGCGCGGCGGGATCGTCTCCGAATGCCACACACGAGCTTCGCGCAGCAACGCCGCTGGCAGCTCTGGCGTCCGACCAGCCAACGCCCGCCGCCACGGCCCGCCGGGGTCCGATATCTCCTCGACGCGGATGCCGCGGAGCGCCACACCACTGCACAATGAGACACCATCCAACAGCGTCGCGCCGCGACGCAACAGCACAACCAGCTCCGGAGCGCCGGGCAACGCCGCGTAGGCGCCGAGCAACCCGCGCAGCCGCGTGCGCGCCCCGCTCGGGTGGTCGGGGACCGCGGACGCGTCGAGGACGATCACGCCGAGGCGACCTTCGCTCCACACGTCGCGTAGAGCGCAAGAAGCTGCTCGGCCGCGCGCCGCCAGGTGAAAGCCGTCGCGCGCTCGAAGCCGCGGCGGCGCAGGTCGGCGCGCAGCTTTTCCGAAGTGAGCACGCGCTGCAGGGCATCCGTGAGCTGTTGCTGATCGCCCGCTTGCACCAGCAGCGCCGCGTCGCCCACGACCTCGGGCAGGGCGCCGCCGGTCGACGCGATCACGGGTGTGCCGCTCGCCATCGCCTCGAGCGGCGGGATGCCGAAGCCCTCGAACTGCGACGGGAAGACGAACGCCGTCGCGTGGCGGTAGAGCCGCGCCAGGTCGGCATCACTCACATAGCCGGGAAAGCGGACCCGTTCGGCGACCGCGTGCCGCTTGGTGGCCGCAAGCAAACCACACTCTTCGGGATGGCGCACCCCGGCGAGCACCAGCTGCGTCTTGCGCTGCAGCTCGGCCGGCAGCTGTGCAAACGCGGCGATCAAGCCCTCGAGGTTCTTCTTGCGGCGCGGCGCACCCACGAAAAGGAGATAGGGCTCGTCAGCGATGCCGAGCGTCGCGAGAGCCGCCCGCTCGTCCGCGCGCGGCACTGCCTCGCCCGGCGCGCTCGCCTCGCCCGCCTCGTTCGAAGGCGTGAAGTGGTCGTCGATCCCGGGATGGATCACGACGACGCGTTCCTTGGCGGCGGGATAGAGGCGGATGATGTTGGCGCGCGTCCGCTCGGAGACGGCCACGATGCGGCGCGCCCAACGGATGTTGAGATAGAGCCAGACGCGGCGCGACGCTTCCACGGCGTGCTGGCGCTCGAGCCACGGGACCTCGTGGATGGTCGCGATCTTGGCGCAACTGCCGCCGACCGGAATCGCCGAGACCGGCGAATGGAAGACGTCCACTTCCTCTTTCGCGAGCAGCGGCACGAGCACACGCTCGCGCCAGAGATGTCCCGGCTTCTGCACCGAGAGATCGACCAGTCGGAAGTTGGCCGGCAGCGCAAAGTCGAGTGCCACGGGCCGCCGCGAGATCAGCAAGTAGTGATTCTCGCGATCGAGCTCGATCAGCTGCCGCAGCAGCGCACGCTGCGTCCGCTCGACGCCGGTGGGCCACGGCGTGTCCTGGATGCTGAGGTCGAGCGCGATCTTCATCGGGGGAATCGTAGCTCGACTCTGCAACGTCACCGGTTGCGCCAGCGACTCGCGTCGGGCGGTCGCTCGCGCTCTCACTCGGAGAGGACGCGACGGTAGAGCGCGAGGGTTGCGCGCGCGGCG
>CAYRQC010000450.1:0-8274 GCA_964426265.1 uncultured Phycisphaerales bacterium
CCGGACGAGCTGGTCGCGAAACACGGCTCCGGAACGCTCGAGCGGCTGTTCACCCAGGTGACTGGTGGTGACGAGCTCGAACGCCGCGCCGAGGACTTCGCGAAGACGTTTCGCTCGTGAGCGCCGGTGAACCGACGTCGGCGGGAGTTGCAGCGAAGCCGTCCGAGCCCTCGCAAGAGGCGGTGCTTCGCCGGCTCTTCCTGACGCTTTTCCTGCGCGGGCGCACGGCCCGGGGACTGCGCAAGGAGACCGCGCCGAAGTCGATCGGCCGCAAGCTCGCGCTGACACTCGCGTTCTATGCGTTGTTCGGCGCGCTCGCACTTTCGTTCGTTCGCCAGCCTGTTTTCACGCTCTCCATCTACTTGCACGCGATGACGTTCGTCTTCCTCGGCATGTTCGTCACCGGCTCCGCTGGCGAGGTCCTCTTCAGCAAGGACGAGGCCGACATCCTGCTCCATCGGCCCGTCCGGCCGGCCACTCTCTTGAGGGCGAAGGTTCGCGTCCTGGTCGAGGTCTCGCTCTGGATCGCCGGTGCCTTCAATCTGGTCGGCCTCGGCGTCGGTTGGTTTGCGTCGGATGGTGGCTGGCGTTACCCCCTGGCCCATGCCGTCTCCATGACGCTCGAGGCGCTCTTCTGCACCGGATGCGTCGTGCTCACGTACCAGTTGTGTCTCCGGTGGTGCGGTCGCGAACGGCTCGAAGGGCTGGTGACCTCGGCACAAGTGATCGTCTCGATCACGATCGTCCTTGCGGGCCAGCTCCTCCCCAGGCTCATGAGTTCGGTCGACACGGCGAATGCGCTGACTCTCGACTCGTGGTGGCTCGGACTGCTTCCGCCTGCGTGGTTCGCCGGACTCGATGACGCACTTTGCGGCCACGGCACGCCGGTTTCGTGGACGCTCGGCGCCAGTGCGGTGATCGGCACGGGAGTGGTGCTGGTGATCGCGTTCGGGAAGTTGGCGCGCGCCTACGAATTCGGTCAGCAGGCGCTCAATGAGGCGGCCGCCGACCGACCCAGTGCGCGTGCCAGGGGGAGACGGTGGCGTGACGCGATCGTGAGTGCGCCGCCCTTGCGTTGGTGGTTGCGCGATCCCGTCGCCCGCGCATCGTTCCTCCTTTGCACGGCCTACCTCCTGCGCGATCGCGACGTGAAGCTGCGCATCTATCCAGCCTTGGCGCCGATGCTGGTGATGCCATTCGTGATGCTGATGCCGAGCCACCGGAGTGGCGCTTCGGGATTCGCCCAATTCGGCATCGCCTTCGCCGGCAGCTTCCTCTGCATCCTGCCGGCACTGGCGCTGAGGCTCTTGCAGTACTCCCAGCAGTGGCAGGCGTCCGACTTGTTCCGCGCCGCGCCGATCCCGGGTCCCGGGCAGCTATGCCATGGCGCACGCTGCGCCGTGGTGTTCTTTCTCGCGTTGCCGTTGTTGGTGATCTTCGGGCTCGCGATCCTGTTCCTGCGCGGCGATTGCGGACAGCTGCTCCTGTTGCTCCCCAGTGTGATCTCGCTGCCGATCTTCGCACTGATGCTCACGATCGGCGGCAAGGCGGTCCCGCTTTCGCTCCCGTCGGAGGACGCGAAGGCGGCGGGGCGTGGCATCGCGATGATCGGGATGATATTCGTCTCGATGACTCTTGCTGCATTGGTGGCGTGCTCATGGTCGACCGGATGGTTTTGGTGGCTCGTCCTGGTGGAATTGGCGATTGCGTTGCCATTGGGTGTGGCGCTGCGACGTTCGTTGACGAGCGCGCGGTGGTTGTCGTTGGAGTGATCGGCAATCCGTTCAGCAGTCCGTTCAGCAGTCCATGAAGTGCGCGGCCGCCGACTCTTCGATCGGCCGCGGCGCGCAGTAGAGTTCCCCGCCGGCTACTCCGCGCTCCGCCGCTTGCGCGTTCAGGTTCTTCGAGGTGTTTGGAGGAAGACCGGATGGCACGGTTCACTGGCCCACTCGTCGCAGGCGGACTGCTCGGCGCAATCGTCGGTGGTGCAACCATGTGGATGGTGTTGGGCGACACCGCCGCTTTGTCCGCGACCGCCAAGTCGAGAACGGCGGAGCACGGCGGTCCGCCGGCGAACGCGGACGATCCCTACACGAACCAACCATTGCCGGAGGCAGTCACCGCCGAGCGCATGCCGACGCCGGTGACCGAGCCATCGTCAGCCCCGGCCTCGGTGCTCGAAGGCGCGGTCGCTCTCGCCCGACATGCGCCACCGGCGTCTGCCAAGCGCGGCACGAAGACGATTCGTGGTCATGTTGCGGATCGCGACTCCAAGGTGATCGCGGGTGCGATCGTTCGTGCCACTCGGCAAAGCGACACCATCCGGGCGCCCGGCATCTCGCACACTGGCGAGGCGGCGCCGGCGCCCGACACGCTCGAAACGGCCGTGAAGGTCGCGGTGCAGAGCTACTACGACCGCGAGGCCGATCGCCGTGACGCCACCACGGACGCGAACGGCCAGTACCTATTTGCCGATCTGCGCGAAGGACGTTGGGCCTTGCACGCTTGGTGCGAGGGATTCGACCTGGCCGCGATCGGTGACGCGCAGGTGCGGCCCGATGCGACCGTCGACTTCGTGGCAGTGCCGGTCGTCCCGCTCGAGTTCGCCGTGGAGCTTCCCGACGGTTCGACGCCGGATGCGGCACTGATCCAAGTCAAGCGTGCGGGTGAGAAGAACGTGCGACGGTCCGAGGCGTGGTCCCGCGAGCACCCCCGAATCGCGCTCGTGGTTGGCGACTGGGAGCTCAAGGCGACGCTCGGCGATCCGGAGCAGGGGCCGGCGTGGCCCGACTACCTCGCCTCCGATCCACTGAACGTGACGGTTGCGGCCGACCTTGCTCCTCAGGTGCTGAGCTTCCGATTGAAGGGTTCCCCCGGCATCCGCGGCGACGTCCGGTTCGGGGGCGCGTCACCGCGTCGCACGGCGATCGTGAAGATCCTCCCGATCGCGGCCGGCGCCGAGCCCGATCTGAAGCTGCTCGCGCAGAGCCACCCGGCCAACAACAACTGGGTGCGCGACGGAAAGTACGTCTTCAAGGAGCTCGCGCCGGGCCGTTACGTCGTCGGCACGAGCCGCGGCTGGCGCGACCGCATTCTCTCCCACGCGGTGGTGGACGTGGGCGACAGCATGGTCGTGCAGGACCTCGAGATCCCGGCCCTCGATCCTGCCACCTGCGTGGTCGCGAAGGTGAAGGATCCGAAGGGCCGCATGATGGACGACGTCACCTTCACGATCGAGTTCAAGAGTGAGGAGTCCTCGTCGTCGGGTGGTGTCGAAGCCGAGCGGCGTGCGGACGGATCGTGGCTGATCCCGCTCGATCCAGTGAACGACGAGTCGTCCGATCTGGGCACGACGTGGGCGCCGGGAACCAAGGTCGAGATCACGGCACGCTCCGAACGGTTCGGCGAACGGATGGTCGAGATCACGTCGTCGGCGACGCGGACGGTCGAGATCCAGTTCGGAGAGTCGGCATCGCTCGTCGCGACGGTCTCGGGCTACTCCGGCAGCGGATACGAGGGACGCGTGCGCCTGTCCCTGGTTCGCAGGAGCGAGGGTGAGCAACACAGCTACTTCGGGTCCGACCGCGAGGGCGTCGGCGCTGACGGAACCCAGAAGTTCGGTCCCGTCGAGCCCGGGGCCTATCGACTCGCGCTCACGATCCAGCAGCGCGGCGGGAATCCGTGGGAGAGCACCCAGGCTGCGGTCGTCGACGTGACGCTGGCGTCCGGCGCCAACCACGCGACGATCGAGATCCCGACGCTCTACTCGCTGACGATCGAAGTGCAGAGTGGTGCGAAGGGCAGCGTGCAGCTCAGCTCCGTGCACGAAGACGACGAAGACGGGATGTACGGCTGGCACCGCGTCGCAGTGGACGCGCAGGGCCGCGCGACTTTCACGGATCTCATGGCGGGCGAGTACACCGTCTACTTCTCGTCGTCATCCTCGTCGTCGTCCGACGACAGCGACCAGCTCGACCAGCTCGGCTACGGCGGCGACACGTCGAACTCGATGCGGGTACGCGTCCCGGCGCCTTCGGGCGCAGTGCGTTTCAATCCGACGCCGCTGAATGCCCTCGTGGTGCAGATCAATAAGCAGGACGGGAAACTCGCGCAGGCCGGCTTCCAGGGCGGCGACGTCGTCGTGGCCGTCGACGGCAAGGAGTTCACTACCGCCGCCGAGATGCAGGCGGCGATCTCGTCGCTGCTCACCAAGAAGACGATCGCGTTCACGGTCGTGAGAGACGGCAAGAGCGTCGAGCTCACGGTCGATGGCAGCGCACTGGTCAACCCGTTCGAGATGGGCGGCACGTTCAGCCCGACGAGTCACTGATTGGCGCGCTGTGGAACCTGGCGTGAACCGGACCAACCCTGCTCCATCCTCCGCGATCGCCGCGTTTCGAGCGTTGCACCAATCGGGGTGCTTCGTCCTGCCGAATCCGTGGGACATCGGGAGCGCAGTCTGCCTGCAACAGATCGGCTTCCAGGCGCTCGCCACCACCTCGGCGGGATTCGCCTTCACGCGCGGCCGGCCCGACACGGTCGGCGCCATTCCTCGCGATTTGATGCTCGCGCACGTCCAGGAGATCGTCGCGGCGACTCCACTGCCGGTGAACGCCGATTTCCAATCGGGCTACGCGGACGCTCCCGAAGGGATCGCGGAGAATGTGGCGCTGTGCGTTCGGACCGGAGCCGCCGGCCTGTCGATCGAGGACGCAACGGGCGTGAGCACGGCGCCGCTCTACCCACGCGCCCTGGCCATCGATCGCATCCGCGCGGCGCGTGCGGCGATCGACGCGACGGGAAGCAAGGTTGTTCTGACCGCGCGGTGTGAGGCGTCGCTCGTGGGCCATCCCGATCCCGCGCGCACCGCGATCGATCGACTCGTCGCCTACGCCGACGCGGGCGCCGACTGCCTGTTTGCACCCGGGATCCGCGATCCCGAAACGATCGCGATCCTCGTGAAGGCGGTCGCCCCCAAACCGGTCAATGTGCTGATCTCCGCGCCCGTTCCCGGCCTTTCGCTCGCGCGGCTTGGCGACCTCGGTGTTCGTCGCGTCTCGGTCGGATCGGCACTGGCCCGAGTGGCGTGGGGCGCCTTCCTCCGCGCCGCGCGGAGCATCGCCGACACGGGCTCGTTCGAAGTGCTCGCTGAGGCCGCTCCGTTTGCAGATATCAACCACCTCTTCCGCGACCGCGCGTTGACGACGGATTGACGCCGCGTGAGGGTTGCGGTCCGCGGCTAGGGCACGAGCTCGTCGTTCAGGTCCTGATGATGGATCCAGGAGCGCCGACGCCGTCCACGAGGATCTCCTCGTTGATCGTTCGTACCAATCGGCTCGACGCGGTGAGCGGTCCGATGAGCGTGAAGTTAAAGCAGAGTCGGTTCACACCCGGGAGTAGCAGGGGGACCTCGAAGCCCAAGGGCGTTCCGGTCGGATCGCTGGTCGTGTCGGTGCCATTCACGTGCGTCAGCGCCATGGTGATACCCGTCATGGCACATGTCAGCGTGTACTTGCCACTGGCGAGCGCAAGCGACGCGTTGCCGATCGGCGTGCCAAGCACGAACACGAAGAGCCGTGTCGAGTTCGATCCTTGCGACATTCTCGCGAGCCTCAGGAAGTACGCCGCGGCCGACGGAAAGAGCTGGTAGCCACGCACAAATTCAGGTTCGAAGGATTTCACGGCGACATTGCGAGCGGACAGCGTCGCGCCGTAGACGCAGCCAGTCCGCCCGACTCGAAGCGGAAAGGTGGCGCGATAGAGGCCCGGCGCAACGAACACGCTCAGCGGGTGGCTCTCCGTCCCTTCGAGCCAATTCAGGTCTGCGAACCCGACCGTGCGCGGGGCATCACTCGCCAGCTCGAGCGGGACGCCTCCGGGCGGGAGCGGACCGGGCGCGGTGATCTGCACGAATCCATCCGCATGCGGTCCGCTCGGAATGTTGACAAGCAACGGTGCGGTCTCTGCGCCGACGTTGGTGACTCGCGCCGGGCGGAACAGTCTGAAGCACTCCCAGCTCCTGGGTATTAGATAGACACGATCGCAAACCACCGACCCCGTGCGCTCGCCCGCACGTTCGGCGGTGAGCCAGCCGAAGCCGCCAGAGAGAAACGCAAAACAGCTCCGGAGGGCGACAGTGTCTCCAGACGCGATCGACTGGTTGTACGGCCCCCCGAACTTCTCGAGCACGAACGTGAACGGAGAGTCGGAGTCGGCATCGACCACTCCTGAGTTCCAGTGAGCCTGCAAGAACTTGCCGCTGCTCGAGCGGAGCGACACCGACGCCCCGCTGCGCAGGAGATCCTCGACTCCAGGCGTCGGTGGCTGACCGAACGCGTTCAGGAGCTCAAACGTCTCCCAACTGCTCGCGATCGGAGCGGCGAGACACTTCACCGCATGTCCCTCCTCGTCACGCGCCTGCATGTAGCTGTCATTCGAGCTCAGCAGGTGGATCAAGATCTTCGCCACGCCGTTTCCTCCTTCCGGATTCGCGATGTTCAACATTCACTGACAACGCGCTGCAACGTAGACACGGCGTGCGAGAGCACCTAGCTCCAATTGTCGGATCCGACCGATCGGCCACGACGGATCCGGTCATGAGTTGACCTTCGACGGCGCGGCTTTCGGATGGGGGGACCTGTCGGCAGTTCACTCCGCGTTGCTCGATCTCCCGCAGGCGTGCCGGTTCAGAAATCGCGCCACTCGATGGTCTCCCGCCCGGTGGTCACGGGTGATCCGCTCGCGTCGGTGCCGGTCGCGACGAAGCTCATCGAGCTCTTCCGGGTCGTGTTGACGCGGGCGAATGGGAGGTCGGCCGTGCCGTCGAGCTCGATCGTCGCCCGCCGCACGACCCGTTGGACCGCCACGCCATCCTGCGCGACGAGCACGAGCGAGACCGTCGTTCCGGGCAGGAATCCGGCGACGTGGAACTGGGTGACCCAGGACGAGGTTCCGCTGCTGCCAGCCGACGGAGTCCCAGGCGTACCCAGCGTTCCGGTGTGCCCGCCGAACGGCAGCGTGCGCAGCCGCGGCACTGCCGTGAGCCACGCCGGACCGCTGCGCTCCAGCACCACCCACCCCCGCGGGTCGGAGAAGTCGTCGCCGGGCGCGAAGTTCGACGCCCAGACGATCTCGTCGTCGCCATCACCGTCGCGATCCGGGACAGAAGCGAGATCGTTGATCTGCTGGAATCCACGAAGTCGCACACCGGTCGCCATCGACTGGATCCATCCCACGGCGTACTCGTCAGGGGCCGGATTGAAGCTCTGGAACCCGAGGGAGACATCGTCCAGTCCATCGCCGTCGATGTCGCCCAACGGCAAGAAGTGTTGCAAGTCCATCCCGTCCGGCGCCTCGAAGCGATCGATCTCGGTGAGAGTGGCGCCCGAATAGAAGCGGACGATTCCGTAGCCGTTGCCGGAAGCAGGGGATTCGTATCCCGCCACGATGAAGAAGTCGTCCTGCCCGTCCTGGTCGAGGTCGTCGAATGCGCCGAGGGAGGAGCCGAAATAGGCCCCGTGGTTTCCCGGCCACCAGGCGAGCACGGTGCCGAACCGCATCGAGTAGATCGTGACTGCGCCGTCGAAGCTCGAGGTCCCTTGGAGGTAGTCACCGACCAGCAGATCATCCGTGCCGTCGTTGTCGACATCGCGGATGGCGGCGATCGACCGGCCGAACGCGAAGGAGGCCGTCGGCGGGAGCGGGAGCGTGGTGAGGAGGGCACCATTCGCGCCCGAGCGGATCTGGATCGGCGACACCTGGTAGGAGCGCAGGTAGTCGCCAAACGCGATGTCTTTCACGCCGTCGTGGTCGACGTCCCAGACGACCGCGGCAGTCGCCCACATCGCGATCGACCAGAGCCGCTGGTGGGTGGCGCTGGAGTAGACGCCGTAGATGTCGGGACTGGCCATCTCGAGGGTGAAGAGATCCTCGAGTCCATCGCCATTCACGTCGCCGACGCGTCCGCCGATCGTCATCGCGTACCCGGTCGTCGGGTTGAGGTCGAAGTGCGGCGTTCCCGTGGCTCCATCCAGGACCCGCACGAATCCATAAGCGTTGCCTGAATAAGGGGTGCTCACAAAGCCGAGCGCGCCAACGGTGATCTCCTCGACTCCGTCTGCGTTGAGATCTCCGATGACTTGGAGCTGGTGGTTCTGGCTGGTTCCTGCGGTGTCGCCGATCCGATCCCAGATCCGTTCCTGGGCGAGCGTGGTACTCGCGAAGACCGTCGAAAGCAACAGGGCGAGGCGAGTCGGCGAGACCGTGCGGCGAAGT
>CAYRQC010000451.1:0-3444 GCA_964426265.1 uncultured Phycisphaerales bacterium
GGCGTGGTCCTCGTCGAGCCGCGCAATCTCCTCGCCGAGCACGCAGAGCGACCCGCTCCGCGGCCGCTCGAGCCCCACCAGCAACCGCAACAAGGTCGTCTTGCCGCAGCCGCTCGGCCCCATGATCGTCAGGATCTCGCCGCGCTGCACGTCGAGGTCGATCTCGCTCAGCACCGGCCGCCCTCCGTAGGCAAAGCCGACGCCGCGCGCGCGGATCACTGCGGAAGGCGGTGGGGTGTCACTCGCCGCGCCCATCAGATTCCAAGCAGGAAGAAGAGGAGCGTGAAGAAGGCGTTCGCCGCGATCACGAGGACGTACGACACAACGACGGCGCTGGTGGTGACGCGCCCGACGCCCGTCGCGCCGCCTTTCACCCGCATGCCGAGTGTGCAGCCGGTCAACCCGATCAGCGCGCCGAAGACGAGCGCCTTCCACGCGCCGAGCATCAGGTCCTGCATGTGGAGCGCGTGCACCGACTGCTCCCAATAGACACTGAACTGCAGCCCGAGCCCGAAGACCGCGACCACGAAGCCGCCCGCGATCCCGACCAGCGAGTTCAAGATCACCAACACCGGCATGCCGAGCGTGAGCGCGAGCAGCTTGGGCACCAGCAAGAAGGCGCGCGGGTTGATGCCCATCACGCGCAGCGCGTCGATCTCCTCGGTCACCTGCATGGTCGCGATCTCGGCCGCGATGGCCGACCCGGAGCGGCCGGCCACGAGGATCGCGGTGATCACCGGCGCCAGCTCGCGGGTCAGCGCGATGCCGACCAGGTTCGCGGTGTACTTCTCCGCTCCGTAGGTGCGCAGCTGACCGGCCGCGTTCAGCGCAAGGATCACCCCCATCAGCAGCGCGATCAGCGCGACGATCGGGATCGCCTCGACGCCCATCCGGTTGAGCTCGGTCACCGCCTTGCCGAGGCGCAGCTTCACGCCGCGCCATGGCGCCACCAACACCCAGTAGAAGAGCTCGAGACCGAGTGCGACGAAGTAGCGCGCCCCATCGACGAAGTCGAGCCAACCGCCGCCGGCTGCTTCGAGGAACGGCTCCTCCTCGAGCCCGGAGCCGATCGACTCGGCACCGGCGATCTGGTCGAGCGGCAGCTCGCTCAGGTACTGCTTGAGGTCGGGCGCGGCGCCACGGAACGAAACGGCGCGGTCGCGCGCGAGCGCCACCAAGGTGGCCGCCCCGCCGCCGGTGAACTCCTGGACCGCCGAGAGGTCGACGACGCGCGCGCCGCTTTTCCCGCGGAGCGATCGCATCAACGCCAGCGCGGTGGCAAGGTCGAGCCGCCCGCCCGCGACGACGATCGCCTCACCCGACTCCGGCACGATTGCTGAGATTGCGTCGGCCAAGGCTCTGCTCGTGCCTCCCCTGACTGGCCCTGATGTCGCCGCGGCAGCGTAGCACCCTCGTGAACGGACCGCGGCTTGGGCTTTGCACGGTCGACCACTATCAGCACGCCGCTGACTCGACCTATGATCCCGCCTCTTGGCCATGGTCGGTGGGCGGCCCGCCGCCCGTTACGCGCCGGTAGCAAACCGCGCAGAGCCCGCATGCCCCTCGGGAGCCCTTCGTGACAGCAAGCCCACTCGTCGTCTCCGGCTTTGCGTTCGCTGCGCTGCTCGCACCGCAGCCGCTCGCGCGACCAGCGCTGATCGCGACCTCGCCGTTGCGGGCGCCGGCCACCATGCACGGTGCCAAGTCCACCGACGCGGCTGACGTCGATCGCGCCTTCACGCGCGGCCGCGAGGCATTGAACGCGGGCCGTTTCGACGATGCGATGACGCTGCTCGAAGAGGTACGCAAGGCGCGTCCGACCGACGCGGCCGGGCTCCTGCTGCTGGCGCGCGCACGCTGCGGTGCGGCGGAGCTGTTGGCACAGCAGGGCGAGGAGTCGGCGGCGAACGCCGAGGAGACCTTCGCGCGCGCCGAAGAGGCGGCGCGTGCCGCGATCGAGACAGACGGCCGCTCGGCGGCGGCGTGGAGCACGCTCGGCCACGTGCTGACGCGCGCCGGAAAGTTCAGCGAAGCGGTCGACACGCTCTATCACGCCGAGAAGCTCGACCGCCCGACGCCAGAGCTCCTGCTCGATCTCTGCGACGCGCTGCTGATGGCTCGCGACTTTGCGCTGGAGAACGAGGACCAGGGCGCGGCGAGTGCGCGGTTCGCCGATGCCGAAGCGGCGCTCGAACGGGCAAGCCAGCTCTTCGAGGTGCAGGTCGACGTGCTGCGACGCAGCGCGGAGCTGCACACCTTGAAGGGCGAGAATCGGCTCGCCGCGCGCGATTACCGCCGCGCCATCCAGTTGCGTCCCGGCGATGCGTCACTCCATGAGGCGCACCTCAAGGTCATCGAAGCAACCCAGTCATTCAGCGAAGCGAGCGACTTCCTCACCGGGCTGGTCGACGAGCCGGCGCTCGCCCACTGGTACCGCTCGCGCGTCTTCGAGCTGCGCGGAAACCTCGACTTCAACAAGACCAAGGACTACGCCGCAGCGGCCGCCAACTACCTGAAGGCCGAGCAAGATTTCCGCGAGTGCGCCAAGCAGGATGACCGCCTCGCGGCCGCCGTCACCGCCTACTTGCCGACGCTGCGCGCCTACCGCGGTCGGGCGCTCACCCTTGCCGAGAAGTTCGCCGACGCCGAGGCGGCCCTCTTCTCGGCGATCGATCTCGACCGGACCAACGAGAATGCGCTGCTCTTCCTCCACAAGCTGCAGGACGCGATGTGGACCAAGTTCGGCGGCGAGGGGCGCACCAAGGAGCAGTGGGACGAGATCCGCGGCTTCGCGAGCAAACTCAGCATGGTGGAGCCGGGCAACGCGGAGAACTGGAACAACTGGGGCTTCTTCGCGCGCGACGCCGGCAAGTACGAGGAGAGCTACCTCGCCTACCGCCGCGCCATCGAGCTCGAGCCGAAGAACGCGCGCTACTTGAACGACACCGCCCTGATCCTGCTCTACCACCTCGGACGCGACTTCGACCGCGCGCAGGAGTGGCTCACGCAGGCGATCGCCATCGCCGATGCGGCGCGGCACGAGCCGGATCGCCCTGCGAACGTGCGGCAAGACGACGAGACGACGCTCGGCGACGCCTACGGAAACCTGATCAACCTGCTGCAGCAGACCGACCGCAAGGAGCAAGCGATCGCGCGACTCCGCGAGCTCGAACAGAAGCTCCCGAAAGCCAGCGCGGTCGACACCTGGAAGCGGACGCTGCTGCCGGACGAGTGGAAGGAGGAGCAGGACGCGAAGGCCGCGGCGCGCGACGCCGCAGCGGAGAAAGCCAAGAAAGCCGCCGGCACCGATGGCAAGGACGAGAAGGCCACCGAGGGCGACGGCTCGAAGGGCGACGGCTCCGCGGAAGAAGGCTCCGAAGACGACGGCTCCGACAAGGGCGCCTTCAAGAAGACCGGTGACGCGGAGCTCGACCAGCTCCTCGA
>CAYRQC010000452.1:0-4680 GCA_964426265.1 uncultured Phycisphaerales bacterium
TCCGGACAGCGCAGCGGCGGCGTCGTGGGCCCCGGCTCCGGTGGACTGCCCAGATCCTTGCGGATCGCCTCGATCGGATCACGACCCGCCACCAGCAACCGCCACGCGATCACCTGCCGGCCGAACAGCTCTCCCGACGGAAAGATCGCGCGATCACGGCAAAGCTGGAGGTCGAGGTCGATCAGCGCGCCGAGCTTCGGGCTGAAGGCGAAGAGCTCGCCCGGCTGCTTCGGGTCGCGCACGAGCGTCCGCTTGCCGTCGCGCGCCAGCTCGAGCACTTGGGTCGGCAGCACTGGGTCGGCCTTCCACTGCAAGGTCAGCTCCGCCTCGGGCGTGAAAGGCGTCGAGGCCGGCAGGAACTCCTCGATCTCGAAGCGATCGAGGTCGGCCACGATCTGACCAAAGGAGTCGCTGCCCAGGCCTGGATTGGCCGGCCCTTTGAACGGGACCTTCACTATCCAGTTGCCGCGCGGGTGCTGCGCCTCGCGCTCGACGAACCAGATCGGCGTGTGGTCGGGACGCTCGCACTTCAACCCGACCAGGGACGACTGGATGCGCGGAAAGAGTCGGCGCGGCCGCAGCGAGTCGACCGTCGTCTGGAGCAGTGGTTGGAGCGATGACGTGCTGACCGCGAAGCAGAGGTCGGGGTCGCGCTGCTCCATGCGGCACGGATAGCCCTGCCCTTCGACCAAGTTGCCGACCTCGAGGTGGAGCAGCCCCAGCTCACCCGCGGTCAGGGTGATCGAGTAGAGCGGCCGATCCGGCAACCCGGTGAGCTCGACGACTTGCTTCTGCTTCCAGGTCTGCGAGACGAAGGTCGCGACCTCGAGCAACGAGCACTGCTGGATGAACGAGCGGCACGCCTCGGTGTCGGCCATCAGCGAGCGCGGCTGGACCAGCCGCCAGTTGCGCATCCCCCCTTCGCGGACCGCCGTGATGATCTCGGCCGGCTCGCCCTCCTTGGTCGGGTAGCGGATCAGCTCGAGCTGCGAGATCCCTTGCGGATCGAAGCCGAAGACGGTCTTGCTGCGCCAATCCTTCAAGTTGAGATCGAGGAGGTTCGCGACCTGTTTGCCGGTGCGGAAGACCCCTTCCTCGCCCCCCACACGCGCCAGGATGCCGGCGCCGCTCGGGTCGTCGTTGCCGAGGTTGATCGCCAGCTCACGGCCACCGCCCTTCAGGGTGATGCGTTTCAGCGGCGGCTCGAGCCCGGCGCGCAGTACGTCGTCCGGGCTGCCGGCGAGCGGCTCGCGCCAGGCGTCGCGGAGCGCGCCAAAGAGCGCCTCGACGCGATCGAGGCTGGCGCGATCGCGATAGGTGAGGTGGAGCCCCTCCTCCTGGTCGGAGCCGAACCGGATGTCGACGCCGCCGCCGGGACGGCGCTCGAGCCGGCATTGCTGCTTGGAGACCAGCAGCAGGTCGACCGTCTCCCACGACGAGAGGAGCTCGGCCGGGACCAGCGGCGTGCGCGCGGGTGGTGGCGGCGGCGGGTTGCCGATCCACCGGATCGCGACCCACGCGAGCAACCCGACCACCAGCACGGCGAGCGTCGTACGCAGCTTCATCGATGAACCCTCGTCGCGGCACCGCTAGCTGCGGCGCGCCCAGAAGACGGCGACGCCGAGCAGCAGGGCGAGCCCGGGAATGCCGGCCACGACGTAGAGGAAGATCGTGCGGAACTCCTTCTGCGTGAGATCGACCTGCACCGAGTCGAACGGCCGCGCGGCGATCGAGATGAGCTGCTCGCGCGAGGTCAGCCAGTCGACGATGTTCAGCCCGAAGTCGCGGTTGCCGGTCCCGACCGGGAGATTGTTGTCGTCGATCACGCCGGCCGTCCCGACAACGACGGCGCGGCAGCCGTCGCTCTTCCGCTCGATCGCGTAGGCGAGCCCGTAGTTGCCGTTCTTCTCCTCCGATCCGGGGTCGAAGGCGTGGTTGCGCTTCTGGTCGGAGCCTTCGCGGTCGACCCACGACTCGGGATCGCTCGCCACCAACTGCTCGATGACGAGGTCGGTCACCTCGGGGCGCGTCAGCGGCCGCAACTCGCACACCTCTTCCCAACGAAGGCGCAGCCCCTTGCTGGCGAGCGGCCGCACGATCGGGTGGCTGCGCGAGTAGGCGGTGGTGAAGAAGATGTTGGCGGGCGACGTCCAGCCGTCGATCGTCGTGACCTGGCAGACCGGATCGGGCGTGCGCGCGAGGCCGAAGAGCTGATCGAGGAGCGGGAAGTCGAGCGAGTTGGCCGCGGCGGGCGAGAGCAGCACGAGCAGCCGGCCCCCCTCTTTCGCATAGCGGAGGACCGACTCCACCTCGGTCGTCGGCAACGGCTTGCGCGGCTCGGCGACGACGAGGACGTCGACGTCCTGCTTTCGTAGCGGCGTTCCGCTCGAGAGGTCGACTTCGACCAGCGTGTAGTTCTGGCCGCTCAGGGCGAGGCCGAACCGACTGAGGCCGACCGCTCCGGACGGGTCGATCCCCGCCGCCTTGGGGCTGCACTCGCCGTGGCCGCGCAAGAAGCCGATCCGCATCTCGTGCTTCTCGGTGACATTGAGCAGCGCCTGCACCAGCGACTCCTCATCGCGGAAACCCTGCAGCGTGGCGCGCCGCAGCTGTTGCGACGCGTGCGCGCCGGCGTCGTAGGCGGCGAGGTCGGCGAGGCGGAGCACCCGCCGGCGGTCGCCCTTCGCGACCACCGCCATGTTGATCGCGTACTCGCCGATCGAGCTCGAGAGCTCCGAGACGCGGGTCAAGTGACCGCTCTGGTTCGGGTCGTAGGCGTGGAGGCGCACCTTGCCGCCGGAGCGCAGCTCGAACTCGCGGAGCAGGTCGTTGCAGTGCAGAGCGATCGTCCCGATCACGGCATCGAGGCCCGGAATCAGGTTGTTCGCCTCGTTGTAGGACGACGGCCGGAAGCAGGTGAAGACGTCGACCGGCTCCTCGATCCCGGCGAGCACCTTCAGCGTCCGCTCGGAGAGCGTGAAGCTCTGCCGCGCGGTGAGGTCGAGGCGGCGCCGCATCGCGGGCCGGAACGCCAGATAGATCAGCAGGCCGCCGACCAATGGCGCCAGCAGCGACGCGACCAGCACGTTCATGCTGATCGCGAACTTGCGGCGGCGCGTGAACGTCGTCTTCGGGTCGCTCATCGCCAGCGCTGTGACTCCAGACTGCGCACGGTCCAGAAGAGGAAGACGCCGGTGAGCACCACGTAGAACGAGACGTGCGCCGTGTCGACCAGCCCCTTCGAGAACGAGTCGCCGAAGTGGCGCGCGATCCAGAGCTCGACGAAGAAGCGCTCGATCGCCTCGAGCCCGATGAACTGCGAGACCATCGGGACCAGCAGCAGCAGCAGGTTGAGCACCGTCGCGAGCACGGCGGCCAGCACCTGCGTCTGGGTGAGGCTCGAGGCGAAGAGGCCGACCGCGGTGAAGAGCGCGCCGAGGAGGCCGATGCCGAGGTAGCTGGTCGCGAGCGGCCCGACGTCGGGAATCGCGCCGAAGGAGCGGGCGATCGCGAGGTAAAGCAGCGAGGGGAGCCAGATCGACAAGTAGAAGGCGAGCCCCGCCAGGAACTTCGCCAGCACCACCTCGATCTCGGCGACCGGTGCGGTCAGCAGCATCTCGAGAGTGCCGCTGCGCCGCTCCTCCGCGAAGAGCTTCATGGTGAGCAGCGGTGGCACCAGCACCATCACCAGCCAGACGAGCGGTGACTGGCCGAAAAAGAGCCGCACCGCCTCTTCGACGTTCCCTTCGGTGGTCTGCAGCGCGAACCAGAACGACCAGCCGTTCAAGACCAGCGCGACCGTGATGACCGCATAGTGGATCGGCGTCAGGAAGAGCGACTCGACCTCGCGACCGAGCAGGATCGCGAGCTGGCGCGGCATCCGCAGGAGCTTCACGCGACCGCCTCCGCGAGTGCCGTACGCTGCGCCGCCTGCGCCGTGATGCGCAGGAAGAGCTCCTCCAGCGACAGCGCCTGACGGACCAGCTCGCGCAGCGGAAGGCTCGCGTCGCGCAGCGCGGCGGCGATCTCCTCGCGCGGATCGGTGCCGGCGGTCGGCTGCATCGCGACCCGGACCCAGCCGTCGGCGAGCTCCTCGGCGTGGCTGCTCTCGGCGCAACTGCGCAGCACCTTCGCGAGCGCCAACAGGACCGTGTCGCGGCGACCCTTGGCTTCGACCCAGACGCGCGGCGCCTCCTGCAGGCGCTCGGCGAGCTCGCTAACGCGGCCGTTCGCCAGCAGCCGACCGCGCTGGATGATCATCACGCGGGTCGAGATGGCCTCGATCTCCGCCAGCACGTGCGACGAGAGCAGCACGGTGTACTCGTGAGCCAGCCCCTTGATGAGGTCCAGGACCTCCTTGCGCTGATGCGGATCGAGGCCGCCGGTCGGCTCATCGAGGATCAGGAGCTTGGGCTGCGCCACCAGCACATCGGCGAGCCCGACGCGCTGCCGATAGCCCTTCGAGAGCTGCCCAACGATGCGCTGCCGCATGTGCATCAGGCCGCAGAGGGACATCGCCCGCTCGACACCGGCTTTGGTGTCGCGTACCGCGAGGCCCTTCAACCGCCCGCGGTAGCGCAGGTACTCCTCGACCCGCAACTCCGGATAGAGCGGGACACTCTCCGGCAGGTATCCGAGTCGTTGCCGCACCTCGAGCGAACTCGACAGGATGTCGAGCCC
>CAYRQC010000453.1:0-2625 GCA_964426265.1 uncultured Phycisphaerales bacterium
CAAGCTCATGGAGGTTCACGAGATACGTCAATTCCGCGGAATCTCTCCGCCGCTCTTCCACCGGCAACCTAGCGCTTGCCAACCCTCTGTCAACCAAGCGGTTACGGCGGCTTTTCGCCACGCGTGCGCCTACCGAGCTGCGTTGCGAAACGAGTCCACTTTGCAGTGACGACCGCCGACCTCGACGGTGGCACCTTCCAATTCGACGCGCTCGCCGGCGGGCCGGCCGAGATCTTCAAGTCGCACCGCACCGGAGACGTCGCGCGAATCGCCGCGGCCGCCTCGCCGTTCGGCGCGGCGACGATCCGCAAGCGCTATTGGTACCCGACCGCACGTGACCGCTGGCAAGGGGTGTTCCGCACCACCGTCGCGTCGCGCTCACGGGTCGCCGGCGAAGCAGCATCACTCACGCTGCTCGCGCGACTCGGGTTGCAGCCTTCGATCCTGCTGGCCTGGGGTGAGGCACGGGCGCACGGCGTGCTCTACGACTCGTTCCTGCTGACGATCGAGCTCCCCGCCGAGCCACTCGACCAGCGCCTCGCACGCGAGCGCGATCCGGCACGGCGCGCCGATCTGCTGGCACGGCTCGGTGACTTCGTGCGAGCGTTGAAAGCTGCGGGCTTCGTCGACCGCGACCTCCATCTGCGCAACCTGCTGGCACTCGAATCGGGTCCGCTTTGCAAGATCGACTCACCGTTCGGCCGCGTCGTCTCGCCCTGGCGCCGCGCCCGCGGCTTGGAACGCGATCTCGAGGATCTGCGTGCCGACCTCGTTGACGTCGCGAGTGGTGAGGAGATCGTGCGGTTCGTTTCAGCAGTGACCGGCCACTCGGCTCGCTGACCAACCGGCGCGGCGATCCGCGATCACTTCAGTCGGTCCGCCGGTCAGCGCGTCCTCGCGTCAGCCATCGAGACGCGACACCGGCTCGGCGAGCAGCTCCCGTGTATCGAGGATGAAGGTCGCCGGTCCGTCGTTCTCGAGGCTCACTACCATCGAGGCGCCGAACTGGCCGGTCTCCACCGGCACGTCGCGCGCGCGCAGCAGCTCGACGAAGCGATCGAACCAGCGGCGTCCTTCCGCCGGCGGCGCGGCGCCGAGGAACTCCGGCCGGCGGCCGTGCCTCAGGCCGGCGAGCAGCGTGAATTGCGAGATCGCCAGCACGCCGCCACCGACCTCCGGCAGCGCGAGGTTCATCTTGCCGCCGGCATCTTCGAAGACACGCAGCTCGTGAATCCGCTTCGCGAGGTAGTCGGCCTCGCGCTCACCATCGCCGTGGGCAACGCCGAGCAACACGACGAAGCCGCGCGCAACCTGCCCGACGCACGCACCGTCGACCGCGACGGCACCGCGCCGCACCCGTTGCACGACCGCGATCACGGCGCGCCACCGGAGGAGGAGTGGTCCAGCGCCGTTGCGGGCGGTTCGCCCGGTTCGGCCGGGTTGGCCTCGGCCGGATCGGTCGGTGCCTCGATGGGAGCGATCAACCCAAGCTGCTGCCGAATCTCGAGCACCTGGTTCGGCACGATGAAGTGGCGATAGAAGAGCTGATCGGCAGGGAGCGACCCGGTCATCGCGCGGGCACGCTCGAGATACTGCTCGAACGAGGCAAGTGCCGCGCGCGGGTCGGCCAACTGCTTCAACTGCACGATCGCGATGTTGTAGAGCGCGGTGAGGCAGTCGCCATCGAGCGCGAGCGCCCGCCGCCACGCCGCGATCGCCCGATCGTTGTGGCCGCGCCGGGCGCGCGCCGTCCCGAAATCGAGCCAAACATCGCGCGCAAGCCCGCGGTGCTGCGCGTCGGGCTCATCACCAATCTCGGCGAGAATCCCCTGCAGCTCGTGCTCGGCCTCAGCGGCATCGTCGGGGTCGTCCGCCTCGAGCAGCAGCTGCGCCAGCGCGTGGCGTTCCGCGAGGTCGCCGCCCGTGACCTCGATCAGCTCGCGACGCGCCT
Source organism: uncultured Phycisphaerales bacterium (assembly GCA_964426265.1). GTDB lineage: Bacteria > Planctomycetota > B15-G4 > B15-G4 > SIAN01 > SIAN01. The sequence continues at coordinate 1,952 of CAYRQC010000453.1, forward strand.
CGATCGCCCGAGCGCGATCGCCGCTCGCCTCGTAGAGCTCGGTGAGCATCCGCAGTGCCTCGATCAGAGTCGGATCGAGCTGCAACGCCTTCTCGCAGAGCTCCCGCGCCTGGTCGCCGTGACCGTCATGCCGCGCGATGAAGGCGAGCCCGTAGTTCGCCCACGCGAAACTCGAATCGTCGTCGCGCGCGGCCAGCAACAACGTGCGTGCGTCGTCGACGCGCTCCGGCAGCAGGGAGCGCGCGACCAGGGTCTTCTCCGCCGCCGTCACCGGGTTCGACGCGGCGAGCCGTTCACGCGCGCCGCGCGCATCGATCTCGAGCTCGAGATCCTGCACCAGGAGCGAGAGCCGGAAGTCGGCCGGCGCCAGCTCGACCGCGCGGCGCGCCAACGCGAGCGCCTCCCCGAACGCCGCGGCACGCTCGGGTTCGGCGAGTGCCCGCGCCTCGCTGCGTCGCGCAACCGCCGCCGCATGGATCGGCGCCGCCTCGGGCGCGATCGTGACCGGCCGCGCGACCAGCGCCGAGGAACAGCTCGCCGCAAACGCTGCGACGACCAGCACGGCCGCCATCCGGCACGGCACCGAGCGTGAACCCGCGTGCGAACGAACCGCCCTCAAGCGCGAACGCCGATACGCTTGCGCACCTCCTCCATCGTCTGCTGCGCGATGGCGG
>CAYRQC010000454.1:0-5596 GCA_964426265.1 uncultured Phycisphaerales bacterium
AGCTCGAAGAGCTTCTGGTCGACGTAGTCGCCCGCGAAGGTGTTGGTGAGCTGATCCTCGGGAGTCGGCATCGTCCCGTGCATGCGGCAGAGGTCGGTGGTGCCGGCGCCGATGTCGATCACCAGGCAATCGGTCAGCAGATCGAGGCCGTAGGCGACGGTGAACGGCTCGGAGACGATCATCACCGAGTCGACGACCGGCCGCGCCGCCTCGATGAGCGAGCTCTTGTTCTTGATCTCGCACTGTGCGGGGCAGCCGATCACGGCGTAGATCAGCTCATCGGCGCGCGGCTTGGCGAGCGAGACGGCGTGCCGGATCAGGTCCTGCGCCGCCTTGGCGTGGGCGCGCCCCTCCGGCGACGCGGCTCCCGCTTCCGAACCGCTGTGGTGGATCACGCCCGCCTGGAGCGGTCGATAGAAGTTCAGTGCGAGTCGGTTGGCCAGCGCCTCGTCGCCAAAGAGCACGTCGCGCTTGAGTGCCTTTCTGGCGACCACGTCTTTCGGGTAGCCGACGTAGCTCGAGACCATCTCGCGTACGCCGTTGCTGGCGGCGACCGAGGTGCGTGACGTGCCGAGGTCGATGCCGACATAGAGCACGCCCGACGGCTTGTCGGGGCGCTTGCGGGTGGTGGCTTCACCGGTCGTGGTGGGGCTGTTCATGGCGACTGCCGGTCCTTCCTTGACGCTAGGCCTACGTTCCATGGCTCGACTCGCTACCGCGCGGCCGCTCGGTGAGCGTGCGCCGCAGCTCCAGATTGTGCTCGAAGATCGCGCGCATCAGCGACTTGCGCTGCGCCCCATTCTGCTCGGCGCCGGTCAGCCCTTGTACCGTCTTGTAGATCGACGGCTGCGCCTGTTCCTCGGCGAGCCGCTCGTCGCGGGTGCGCGCGAGCAGCTCCTGCGTCTCGAGCAACTGCGCCGTGAGCTTCTTCACGCGCCGTTCGAGCAGCTCGACCTGTGCCTCGTCGGCGGTCGGGTCGACCGGGGCGCGGCCGCGGTGCAACGCCGACCCGAGCAGCTCGAGCATCGACGCGCGCAGTGGCGCCTGCAAGGCGGCGAGCGCCGCGGCGCCGGCCGCGCCATCGGACGGCAGCGCGCGGCGGGCGTGGTCGAAGGCCTCCTCGAGCGAGCGGTCGACGCGCGCGCGCAGCGCCTCGAAGGCCCCCCGTTCGCTCTGGTCGGCCTGCGCCGACAGCTCCGCCTTGCTGCGGTCGAGGCTGGCCTGCAGCGACTCGAGGTTCGACGTGAGCTGATCGCTCGCCGCGGCGAGCTCGTCGCCCTTCTTCTTCAGCCGTCCGCCCTGGCCGAGCAGCCGGAGGAACTCGACCTGCGCCCCCTCGGCGACGAAGGTGGGGGAAGTCCCCGCGTCGGCCGCCTCGCGCACCACCTTCTCGATCGCCTCGCCGACGATCGCCTCGATGCGCGAGAGGTCGATCACGTTGACGGTGCGGATCCCCTCCCGCTCGAGCTTTTTCAAGCTCGTGAGGTCGGCTTTGCTGCGGAAGAGCGCAGCGAGCCTGCGCGACAGCGAGTTGGGCAAGGAGGCAGTCCGTCGGTTCGCGGATTCAATCGGCCGCGGAGCGCGACCCCCGGCCGCCAAGGGATCGGAACTCCAGCGCTCCGTGCTTGAGCCGCGCAGCGGGTCCGCGCCACGCAGTGGGTCGCTGGAGTGTAGCCGGTGCGCGCGGCTTCCTTGCGGCGGGCGCTATCTTCCACGTCATGGCACCGCCGGGGAACTCGACTTCCGCTCACGCCGCGCCGCTTCCCGATCCGAAAGACCCACGCATGGCCCATCCGGTCACGGAAACGGAGCAGGCGAGGCTGCGAACGCCAGACGACGAGAGCGCCGCGAAGCCCGCGAACCAACTGGACGCGGAGGAGCTGCTCGTTGTCGTCGACCGCTCGGTCGATCCGCACCTGGTCGTCTACCACGAGCCGCAGAGCGCGCTCGCCGAGCAGTACCGGACCTTTCGCACCAACCTGGTCGCGATCAACAGTGGCGGGCAGCCGCGCGCGCTCGCGCTGACCTCGGCGATCAAGGGTGAGGGGAAGTCGCTCACGACGGCGAACCTCGCGCTCGCGCTGAGCGAGCTGCCCGACGCCCGCGTGCTGGTGGTCGACGCCGACCTGCGCGGGCCGGTGCAGTCGCAGCTCTTCGGGATTCCGCGCGAGCCGGGCCTCGCCGACCTGATGCTCGACTTCGCGCCGCTCGAGCGGGTGATCACCCCGACGTCGGTGCCGGGGCTCTCTCTGCTGCCCGCCGGGCGCGCCGTGCGCAACCCCTCCGAGCTGCTCGGCAGCTCGCGCATGAGTGACCTGGTGAGTGCGCTCAAGGCCGACTACCAGTGGATCCTCTTCGACACGCCGCCGTCGCTCCCATTCGCCGATGCGGCGACGCTTGGCACGCGCATCGACGGCATGCTCTTCGTCGTGCGGATGGAGAAGACGCCGCGCGATCAGGCGACGCGCGCGCTCGCGGTGCTGCGCAACGCGGGCTGCAACGTGCTCGGCACCTTCCTCGCCGGGTCGCGTTCCGAGGATGGCCGCGTCCGCGCTTACGTGCTCCCCGAAGACTGAGCTTCCACGCCGTTGCATGCTTCGATGAGGCGATGAGGCGATGAAGCTTCGCGTCACGCCGCCGCGTGGTCTGCGTCTGCGGGGCGAGCTGCGGGTCCCGTCCGACAAGTCGATCACCCAACGCGCGTTGATCCTCGGCGCGCTTGCGGAGGGGACGACGCGAGTCGTCGCGCCGCTCGATGCTGGCGATACGCGGTCGGTCCGGCGGGCGCTCGAGCGGCTCGGGGTGCGCGTCGAGGGGTCGGGTGAAGCTCTGCTCGTGCACGGGCCGCTGCTGCCGTCCACCAGCCTCGTCGCACTCGATCTCCAGAACTCCGGCACCGGAGCGCGCCTGCTCCTTGGTGCGCTGGCCGGTCGCGGCGTTGCGGCCCGCCTGACGGGTGATGAGAGCTTGCGGCGCCGGCCGATGGGGCGGGTCGTCCGGCCGCTGCAGTCGATGGGGGCGCGCTTCGCCGGCGCGTCGCTCGAACGGCTGCCACTCACGGTGACGTCGACGCCACCACTCGCGCCGTTTCGCGGGGCGCTCGCGGTTGCGTCGGCGCAGGTGAAAAGCGCGGTGCTGCTCGCGGCGCTGAGTGCCGAGGGCGAGAGCGAGCTGCTCGAACGCGTGCCGACGCGCGCCCACACCGAGTCGCTGCTGCCGCTCTTCGGCGGCACGCTCGCGATGCGACCGACCGATGGCGGCGGGATTGCCATCGTCCTGCGTGGTCCGCAGCGGCTCCATGGCGTCGAGATCGTCGTGCCCGCCGACCCGTCATCGGCGGCGTTTCACGCGGCGGCGGCCGCGCTCCTGCCGGGCTCTGCGATCACCTTCACCGATCTCCTGCTCGCGCCGCGCCGGACCGCGTTCTTCGCGCTCCTCGAACGGATGGGCGCCGTCTGCCGGCGGCAGGTCGAGTCCGATCGTTTCGAGCCGGTCGGTCGGCTGGAGGTGGCGAGCGGCGAGCTGCGCGCGACCACCATCGCGGTCGACGAGATCCCCGACCTGATCGACGAGCTGCCGCTGGTGGCGCTGGTCGCCGCGCTCGCGGACGGTCGCACGGAGGTGCGCGGCGCGGCCGAGCTGCGGCTGAAGGAGAGCGATCGGATCACGGCTATCGGCGACGGGCTCACGCGCATGGGGGCCCGTTTCGCCGAGCTCCCCGACGGTTTCGCAATCGACGGTTGCCAGCGCTTGCGTGGCGCCACGGTCGATTCGCACGCCGATCATCGGATCGCCATGGCACTCACCGTTGCCGCGCTGCACGCCGACGGCGTCACGACGATCGACCGCTTCGAAGCCGCCGCGATCTCCTACCCCAGCTTCCTCGACGACCTGCGCCGACTGCTCGGCAGCGATCCGTTCACCTGCTTCGATTGAACGTCGCGTGGGTCGACTGCCGAGCGCCCGAGATCGGCGCGCCTACTCGACTGCAGTGAAGCCGACGCCGTCCAGCGAACGCCAGATGCCCGCGTAGCCGAGCAGCAGCACCGATCGGTCACGGTCGAGCCAGAGCGTTCCGCCGCGCACGCGGTGATCGTCGGGATGGAGCCGGACGATGCAGCCGTCGCGCTCCGCATGGGCGAGCAGCTCGACGAGGTTGGTGACGCGTTCGATCGTCGCGCGCGGGAGCTCGTGGCGCGAGCGGAACTCGACGGCGGCCGCCGGGTCGTGAAAGAGGGCGATCATCGCCTGCTTGCCCGGGCTCTCGGGGTCGACCACGCGGCCCGCCGTGCCCTCCTGCTGCAGCACGAAGCAGCGCCAAACGGGACCCCAACCGAGGAACGGCTGCACTCCGTAGATGCGCACCAGCATCCGATCCCAGCCCTCGGGATCGACGAACGGTTCGAGCTCGTCCTCGCCTTCGTAGATCTCCCAACGTCCCGCGTCGCTCAGCAGGCGGGTGGCCACCTTCTCATCGTCGTCGGCGGCACTCACCTTCATGAACTCGATGCGGCTCTTGGCGTCGAGCCAGAAGAAGATCAGCTCTTCGTCGTCGAGGAGCGCGCCGGCGAAACCCTCCTCCGCGCGCAGATCGAGGAACTCGCGCAGGTTGCCGGTCGACTGGACGCTGCCCGGCTGACCGCTCTCACGGAGCACCTGTTGCGCCGCCTCTTCGCTGCGCCACAGCTTGAGCAGCACGCCGGCCGGCTGCGCTGGATGGAGGCCGTGCAGCGCGCGGCCGTCGACGATGATCCAGAAGCAGGGATTCTTCGCTTGCGCGATCCGCTGCGCCCGGACCTCCACATAGCGCGGGAGCATCACCTTGATGCGCTCGCCAAGCCCGTCCGGCGGATCGGGTGCCAGCTCGAGCAGCTTTCCGTCGAAGCGCGCGACCTGCACCCAGAGCCCATGCTCGGTCTGGTGGGTCGCGGTGCAACCGGCTGGAACGGCGCGCGCGTTCTCGGTGCGCGCAAAGACCAGCAGTGCCGGACCGATTGGATCGCCCGGCGCTTCGACGAAGAGGTACTCGTCCTGCTCGTGCAGGATCCGGGTCTTACGCGGCATGGCGCCCTTTCGAGCGGATGAGATCGGTGATGGCGCGGCGCCGGCGATGAGCGAGCAGCGCTGCCAATGCCACCCGCGGCAACAGCAGCACGAGATCGATGAGCGCCTCGCCGATCAGCAGCCAGACCCCGGCGGTGGGGCGGAGGCGCCGATCGAGCGGAGGTTCCGTGCGGGCCGGCGCGCGACCCTCGAGGGAGCGATTCACTTGAGGTCGGCGACGCAGCGGAAACCGAGGAACGGCTCGCGCGTCGAGCCGCCCGGTGCCACCCAACGAAACTGCCCGATGAGGTTCTCGGGTGGCTGGCTGTAGTCGCCGCCGCGAATGATGACGGCCGCGATGTTCGATGGGAGGTCGACGATCGTCTCGCCCTCCTCGAGCGTCGCCGTCCACTCGGCGACGTTGCCGGCGAGCTGCAAGACCTTGAAGGGCGAGGCGCCCTCTTCGTAGCGCGTCACCGGGACGGTCGTGCCGAGGTTCGCCTTGGCGTCGTTCGCGTAGCCGTCGACGTACTGGTTGCCCCATGGATAGAGC
>CAYRQC010000455.1:0-4724 GCA_964426265.1 uncultured Phycisphaerales bacterium
AAGATCGCCATCCTCCGCGCCGGCGCACGCCTCGAGTACGAGATCACCCTCGCCCTCCGCCCGTGAAAGGTGCCTGGCCCAAACCCAGGGTGATGTGTGCCAGGCACAATTCACCCGGGTGATCCGTGCCTGGCACCGAAGACCCGGTGGGTTTGTGCCTGGCACCGATCAGGCGGGTGATCGGTGCCAGGCACGGATCCGTCACGATTGCGGTTAACTCGGCCGGTCGGTGGCGTTGTTGACGCGAATCCTGCTGAGACCACCGGGGCTGCTCATCGTGACGGATGGCACCAAGTGGCCGAAGGGACCGGTGAGGCGAAGGACCTCCAATCGCGGCATCCGGTGGCATACGACCTTGACCGCCTCGCCGGCTCCCTTCGGTTTCCTTCGATCGACGCGCGACTTTCTCACTCCCACCGTGCTTGCAGCGTGACGCGTGCGCTGGCGCGCCAGACAACGATCGGGACCTCCTTCTTGCTCGGCGCGCCGCCGACGAGACGGCGCAGTGACGTCGTCGGATCGTCGGCGGAAAGGTCCTTGCCGTCGATCGAGAGGATGACGTCGCCGTCCGCGAGGCCCGCCTTCGCGCCGACTCCCGCTGGATCGAGCTCCCGCACCTCGAAGCCGCCCTGCTCCTTCGAAAAGCCGAGCTCCTGCATCCGCACCGCCGTCACCGCACCATCGATCCCGATGCCGAGCCGCTTCTGCCCGCGCGGCTGGAAGCGCGGCTTGGTGAAGACGAACTTCTCCTCACAGTTGGCCGTGGTCCAGAGCAGCGCCGTCGCGAACCGCCCGATCTCCACCATCTGGTCGTAGGCGATCTTGTCGGCGTGGTCGGTGACGCGGTGATAGTCGCCATGCATGCCGGTGAAGAGGAAGGTCGCCGGGATACCGGCGTCGATGAAGCTCGCGTGATCCGAGTCGGGCTGGAACGTCGTCTGGAGCTTGAAGTCGAGCGACGGCGCCGCCCCGCGCGACGCCTCGATCAGCTTCATCCAGAGCTCGTTGTCGAGCGTGCCGAGCGCCGCCATCTCGATCGGCACGCCCGGATTGCGGCCGACCATGTCCATGTTGACCATCGCCACCGTGCGCTCGAGCGGCAACAGCGGGTGCTGGCAATACCACAGCGATCCGAAGAGCCCCTGCTCCTCGGCGCTGAACGCGATGAAGAGGAGGCTCCGCTTCGGATGGACGCCGGCGTTGCTGAACGCCTCCGCCACCTCGATCAGCGTCGAGGTCCCCGACGCGTTGTCGTCGGCCCCGTTCCAGATCCCGTCACCGTCCACCATCCCGCCGATGCGACCGGCGTCGAAGCTCGCGGAGGTGCCGACGTGGTCGAAGTGGGCACCGACCACGATCACTTGCTCCTTCAGCTTCGGATCGCTCCCTTCCCACAGTCCGACGACGTTCTGCGTCTCCGCCTCGAGCCCGCCTTTGCCGCCACGGACCCGGAACTTGAAGTGCTGCAGATAGGTCCCGTCGTCGCCGAGCGGCGTCAGTCCGCACCCTTCGAACTGGCCGGCGATCCAGTCGGCGGCATCGTCGTTCGACGGCTCGCCGGCGCAGCGTCCCTTGCGTTCATCGGACGCGAGCCACTTCTCGTAGTCGCGCAGGTCGTCGGCCTGGATCGACTCGAGCGCCGGGATCAAGACGTGGTCGGCGGGAAATGGCACCGGCCGCGGCTTCGGTGCCGCGGACACCGCTGGCACCGCGGGTGGCGTCGACCTCTCCGGTGCCTCCTGCGCCATCGCCATCACCACTGTGGCGAGCGGCGCGAGCCAGTTCGAAATCATGAGCCAGCAGCTCCCATCGAAGGCACGATCCCGACATCGATCCGCGACGCGTGCTCTGCATCGCGCCAAACCTGGTGCGTCGCCGCCGCGAAGTCGCCGTCTTTCGCCGTGAAGAGGTTGTCGACCCACGCCTGCGGGTTGCGGTCGACCAGCGGGAACCAACTGCTCTGCACTTGCACCATGATCCGATGGCCCGCGAGGAAGGTGTGCAGTACGTCCTGGAGCGGCAGCTTCACGTGCGTCGGCGCGCCGGGCGTGAAGCATTTGGGCTCGGCGTAGCTGTCGCGGAAGCGGCCGCGGATCACCTCACTGCGGACCATCATCTGGTAGCCGCCCATCGGCCGCTGGGTCGGATCGGCCTTGGCCGCCGCCTCGTCCTCCGCGGAGAACTTGAAGTCGCCCGGCAGGACGTCGATCACCTTCACGATCCAATCGGCGTCGTCGCGCGACGTCGACACCCAGAGATCGGCGACGAGCGGACCAGCGAGCGTCACGTCGGCCGCCAGCGGCGCCGTCTGGTAGCTCAGCACATCGGGCCGGCGTCCCGCGAACCGCTGGTCATCGGTCATGTAGCGCTTCGTCATGCCGATATCGACGTCCTCGGTGAACGGCACCGGATGGCGCGGATCGCTCACGAACAGGTCGCACGCTTCTGCATCCGTCGGTGCGCCGTCGAGCGCGAGCATCCCGTCCCCGCGCACGAAGAACGAGTGCGCCTCGCACCCCGCCGGCGGCCACTGCGGGAACTGGCGCCAGACATTGCGGCCGGTCTCGAAGACCGACGCCTCCGGCAGCCGGTTCGCGCCGCGATCGCGCAGGAACGACTCGAAGAACGCGAGCTCGATCTGCTCGCGATAGAAGAGTGATTGCTTGCCACCGAAGCGCACGTTGCCGAGCCGATCGCCGTCCCCGCGCGCCCACCCGCCGTGCGACCACGGTCCCATCACCAGCGAATTGAAGACACCCGGGTTCAGCCGCTCGACCGCGCGGTAGATCTGCAACGGCCCGTAGAGGTCCTCGGCATCGAACCAACCGCCGACGGTGAGCACCGCCGGCGCCACCTTGCGCAGATGCGGCAGCAGGTTGCGCTCGCTCCAGTAGCGGTCGTAGTTCGGGTGGTCGGCGAAGGTCTGCCAGTAGGGGATCGTCCCCTTGAACCACTTCGGCTCGACGTTCGAGAGCGCGCCGAGGTCGAGGAAAAACTGGTAGCCGTCCGGCGTGCCGTGCTCGATCGCCCCCTCCGGCCACTCCTGGATCAGCCCTTGGCGCGGGATCCCGAAGCCGCGGAAGAAGTTGAACGCATGCGGAAGGAAGAACGCGCCGTGATGGTGGAAGTCGTCGAAGAACCAGTCGGCGATCGGCGCCTGCGGCGAGGCGGCCTTCAGCGCCGGATGGGCGTCGATCATCCCGGCGGCGGCGTAGAAGCCCGGATAGCTGATCCCCCACAGCCCGACGTGTCCGTTGTTGGCCGGCACGTTCTTCACCAGCCAGTCGATGGTGTCCCAGGTGTCGGTCGACTCGTCGATCGCGGGCGGCGGCGAGTCGCCCGTGTGGGCCGACCGTTGCGGTCGCATGTGGTCGAACTCGCCGCCCGACATGAAGCAGCCGCGCACGTCCTGGTAGACGATCACGTAGTTGCGATCGCTGAAGAGCGGGCTCGGGCCGATCGCGTCGGGGAGCTTCTCTTCGCCGTACGGCTTGCACGCATACGGCGTACGCCGCATCAGGATCGGGTGCTGCTCGCTGTCATCCTTGGGGAAGTAGATCGCGGTGAAGAGCTCGACGCCGTCGCGCATCGCGATGCGCCGTTCCCACTTCTGGTAGCGCTCGGCCAGCGGCGATTGCGGCACGGATTGCGGCGGGGATGGTGGCGACGGCGCCGGCGCTGCTGGCTGCTGCGCGCGAGTGGGAGACGCGATCCAGGAACTCGCGACGACGACGAGAGCGACCATCCACCGCATCGAACGACCTCCGCGTTGACGAGACGCTGCGTACGACGCAGGTCGCGCGATGTTACGGAGGTCACTCCACGAGCAGCGCCGCCTGCCTCACTCCACGAGCAGCGCCAGCTCCTCGCGGATCCGCTCCGACTCCGGCAGCAGCGCGCGCGCGGCCTCGAGGTGACGGCGCGTCTCATCGATGGCGGGCGGATCGAGCGCCGCGAGTCGCCACGCCAGCAACAGGTGCAACGCGCCATCGTCCGGCGCCTCCAGCACCGACCCGCGCCAGACCTCGATCGCGTCCTCGAGCTCGCCCATGCGCCAGAGCGAGAGACCGAGCAGCGCGCCGCTGCGCGCCGGAAGCGGCGTCGAGCTCACGTCCGCCGCGAGCTGCCGCACCTCGCTCACACCATTCGCGAGCAACGCGGCGCGGATCGCGTCGCGCTGCGGCTCGGGATCGAGCGCGCGTGCCGCCTGCGTCAACGCATCGCGCACGGCTCGGCGATTGGCATGGTGCGCCACCTCGGCCCAGAGATCGAGCAGCGCCGCCAGCTCGACCGGCTGCTCGAAGTGGTCGCTCGCGGCCTTCACCATCTTCACGGTCGTGGCGCCGCTCGTGGCGTTCGCGCCGCTCGCGTCGAGGACCACCCCGTGGCGGGCGAACGCGAGCCCGGTCTGTGTCTCGAAGGTCAACCACGCCGTCAGCCCGGCGGCATCCGATTCGGGCGGGTGGAGCTCCACGAGATCACGCGCGAGCGCCGTGGCCAACGGCAACGCCGGGGCGGTGCGCGCGGCCGTGGCTCCACCACTCTCACTCGCTGCAGCGGGACCGTAGCGGCCGAGCAAGTATCCACCCGCGCCACCCACCAGCGTGACGAGCAGCGCCCGCACGACCATCCGCCGTGCCGCGACATCTCTGATCTCGCCGTCACCCATCGCGCCGCTCCGGCTTGGGTGCATCGGGCGGCACCACCGGCCCCGCCGCGCGCTC
>CAYRQC010000456.1:0-7742 GCA_964426265.1 uncultured Phycisphaerales bacterium
ACCGTCGCTCGCGACGCGCGCCTTCACGCGTCCGTTCGGCGCGCTGAGCACGATCGGGTAGTCGCGAAACTCCGCCTGCACGTAGCGGAGCGGCGGCAGCAGCTCGGCGAACGACTCGAACGACGGGCCGTCCGGTTGCAACAGTGCGGCGTCACCCCAGAGATCACGCTTCGACGCGAGGACCTCGTCGAGGGAGGCGATCTGGGCGCAGGCCGTCGGCCACGGAAAACAAGCCGCAATTGCGCCGATCAACGGAATCGCTGCGCTCATCGTGTCGGGCTCTCGAGGGTGCTCGCGGGTCGGCTGCGGCGATGCCCTTCTACCGAGCGGCCCGCGCACTCGCGCGCGCCTCGCCGTCCCCATTCGACGGTGCGGTGCGCCCGACAGGTCGGGCTGGTGCGGCGCGGGGCGCACCAGTAGAAGACGGCGCGCCCGAGCGTCGCGCCCCGCTCCCTGCGAGTCCACCGGTGGTCCGACCGTTCGCCACACTGCCGCGTCTCGCGCTCGCCGCCGCCGTCGTAGTCGCGCCCGGCGACGACGACTGTTGCATCCGCCGCGGACGCGCGCGCGATCCTGCCCTGCCGCCACTCACCGACCGCAAGTCGACGCTGCTCCGGTCGCTCGGCGAGCAACTGCGCACGAGTGACGCGCTCCTCTACGGCCGCGCCGCATTGCGCGAGCTGCCCGCCCGCCTCGCCGCGCTGCCGTCCGACGCTGGCATCGAGGTACGGTTTGACCTGCGCCTCGCACTCGCCGACGCACTCCTCTCGGATGGCGACCTCGACGGCGCGCGCCGCGAGTACGAGGCGTGTCGCGTTTTTGCACAGCAGGCGCGGGCCGTCGAAGCGGTGACCACGGTGACGCGCCAACTGGCGATCGTGGCGATGCGCCGTGGGGAGCGCGACAACTGCGTCGCCGCGCATGGGCCGGCGAGCTGCATCGTCCCCTTCGCAGCGGCTGCGCTCCATCGCGACCGACGCGGCAGTGAGGAGGCGATCGCGCTGCTCGAGCCGCTGCTAAGTGCCGATCGCGATGACCTCCGCTCGCTCTGGCTCTACAACATCGCCCACATGACACTCGGGAGCTGGCCCGAGAAGGTGCCGGTGCCGTGGCGGCTGCCGGAGAGCTCGTTCGCATCGGAGGCCCCGTTCCCGCGCTTCGTCGACGCGGCCGGGGAACTTGGTCTCGCGACGTTCGGGCTCGCGGGTGGCGCGCTGATGGACGACGTGAATGGCGACGGCCGCCTCGACCTCGTCGTCACCTCATCGGCACCCGAGGAGCCGCTCGGTCTCTTCCTCCAGCAACCGGACGGCACCTTCGTCGATCGTGCCGAGGCGGCGGGGCTCGCCGGCCAGCTCGGCGGGTTCCAGTGTTTCGCCCACGACTGGAACGGCGATCGCCGCCTCGACCTGCTCGTGCAGCGCGGCGCCTGGATCCATCGCCACGGCGAGCTGCCGAACTCGCTGCTGATCCAGCAGGTGGACGGCACCTTCGTCGATCGCACCCTCGAAGCGGGGATCGAGATCGCCGCACCGAGCCTCGTCGCCGCCTCCGCCGACATCGACCTCGATGGCGATCTCGACCTCTTCCTCGGCTACGAGAGCCGCGGAGCCGGCTCGGCCGAGGACTACCCATGCCGCCTCTTCCGCAATCGCGGCGACGCCACCTTCGAGGAGATCACCGACGCCGCGGGCGTGCGCAACGACGCACTCTGCAAGGGCGCGGTCTTCGGCGACTACGACGGCGATCGCGATCCCGATCTCTACGTCTCGAACCTCGGCGCGAAGAATCGCCTCTACCGCAACCAGGGCGACGGCACGTTCGTCGACGTCGCCGCGGAGCTCGGCGTCGATCTGCCGATCCAGAGCTTCTCCTGCTGGTTCTTCGACGCCAACCAGGACGGCTGGCTCGACCTCTACGTGAGCTGCTACGCGACGCCGAGCACGCGGCCGCTCGAGATGGCGGCGTGGGTCCGCGATCGGCGGCTCGGCGCCGACACGCAACGGCTCTACGAGAACGACGGCCACGGCGGCTTTCGCGACGTGACGAAGGAGCGCGGGCTCCAGCGCGTCGCCTTCCCGATGGGCTCGAGCTTTGGCGACCTCGACCACGACGGCTGGCCCGACTTCTATCTCGCGACCGGCGACCCGGAGTTCTCCTCGCTCTGGCCCAACGTGCTGATGCGCAACGACGAGGGGCGCCGCTTCCAGGACGTCACCACGGCGAGCGGGACCGGCCACCTGCAGAAGGGGCACGGCGTCGCCATCGGTGACCTCGACGGCGACGGCGACGAGGACCTCTTCGTCGAGATCGGCGGCGTGTTGCGCGACGACGTCTTCCAGAGCGCGCTCTTCCGCAATCCGGGCAACGGCCACCGCTGGCTCACCGTGCGCCTCGTCGGCCGCGAATCGAATCGCTTCGGCATCGGCACGCGGTTGAAGGTGACCATCGAGGAGGACGGCCAGCAGCGCGACCACTACCAGTTCGTCGGCGGCAACTCGAGCTTCGGCGGCAACAGCCTGCAGGCGGAGTTCGGGCTGCGCCGCGCGCAGCGCATCGTCGCGCTCGAGGTTGCCTGGCCGCGCACCGGCAAGACGCAGCGCTTCGTCGACGTGCCGCTCGACGCGATCGTCGAGGTCGACGAGGGGAGCGAGTCGCTGCGGCGGCTCGCGCCAACGGCCCGCCAATGAGCGCGAGATGCCGCGCCGCGCGCGTCCTTGTGGGCGTGCTGCTGCTCGGGAGCGGCTGTGGCGAGCACGCGGTGACCACGCCCTCGCCGCCGGCGGACGGCGACGAGAGCCTCCTCGACGCCGCCCTCGCGACGCCAGCGCACGGCGACGCCGCGGCCGCGCGCGCGCTGCACGAGCAGGCACTCGCAGTACTCGCGCGCGACGAGGTCGCGGAGGCGCACCGACTGCTCGAAGCGGCGATCGCGGCCGATCCGGCAGCGGTGGCGGCGCACATCGATCTCGGCTTCCTGCTGCTCGAAGGCCATGCGCGCGGCAGCTTCGGCGGGGCACTCCGCGAGTTCCGGCTCGCACGTCTGCTCGAACCACACAACGCGATGGCGGCCTGCGGCGAGGGAATCACGCGCCGCGAGCTCGGCGACCTCGACCGCGCCGAGCCGCTGTTGCGAGAGGCGCTCGCGGCGCCGCACGTGCAAGCGGAGCGAGGGCGCGGCACTCTTGCTCGGGCGGCGCTCGCGGCGATCGCGGCCACGCGTGGGCGGCGCGACGAGGCGCTCGCCGGGTATGCCGAAGTGGCGGCCGTGGCCGGCCTCCCGCCGTGCACGCGTGCGAGCTACCTGCTCGCCCGCTGCGAGCTGCTGGTCGAGGCGGGCGCCGACGCGCCGGCCGCGGCGGAGCTGGCCGCCGCGATCGTGCTCGATCCGGAGAATCCGCGCGCCCACCTGCTTCGCTCGCAGCTCTGCGCGCGGCGCGGCGACGCGGCCGGAGCGGCGCAGGCGAGCCGCATCCACGAGCTGCTGCGCGCGCTGCAGGACCACACGGTGCAGCACTACCGCGAAGACGACGAGCGGACGCTGCGGCTGCGAACCGAGCTGGTCGCCGCGTGGCCCGACCATTTCGACGGCGCGATCGCGTTGGTGCAACAACTGCTCGCGCTTGGCCGTTTCGCGCAGGCGCACGCGCAAGTGGCGGCGCTCGTCGTGCGCGGGGGTGCGACACCGGCGCTCCACGAGCTCGCCGCGCGGGCGCGTGCCGGGGTGGGCGACCTCGTCGGCGCGAAGGAGGCGGTTGACGCGATCCGCTACCACTCGCCGCAGGTGCGCACGCAGTTCCTGCGGACCGTGCTCGCCGATTGGCAGCGCGGCGATCCGAGCGTGAGCGACGCCGCGGTCGCGGCGCAGCTCGCCGTGTGGGGTGGCTCGTGAAGCCACTGCTTCCACTCCTTCCACTGCTCGCACTCGGCGCGAGCTGCGACGGCAGCGGCGAGGGCGGCGCCAGCGGTGGCCGCAGTGCTGAATCGCCTGCTGCCGTTGCCTCGTCTGCTTCTTCGCCGCGCGCACCCCTCTTCCTCGAGCACGTCGGCGCGCTCGATTTCGTGCCGCAATCGGGCGGCAGTGGCAAGAAGCACCTCACCGAGATCACCGGTGGTGGTGTCGCGCTGCTCGACTACGACGGCGACGGCGATCTGGACCTCTTCTTTCCCCAAGGGGCGGCGCTTCCCGGCTATTCCGGTGCCGGCGACTTTCGCGACCGCCTCTATCGCAACGACGGCGACTTTCACTTCACGGACGTGACCGATTCCACCGGCGTGTCCGACAGCGGCCGCGGGATCGACGACTACACCTACGCCGCCGCCTGCCCCGACTTCGATGACGACGGCGATCCGGATCTCTACCTCTGCAACGTCGGCCGGAACCGGTTCCTCCGCAACGACGGCGGCCGCTTCGTCGATGCCACTGGCGAGTGGGGGGGCGGCGCCGCCGGTTGGTCGACCGCCGCGGTCTTCTTCGATTCCGATCGCGACGGCGACCTCGACCTCTACGTCGTCAACTACGTCGACGAGAACTACCAGCACCCCGGTTGCGGCCGTCTCGAGCTCGGCGAGGAGTACCGCAGCTTCTGCCACCCCGACGAGTTCCCGCCGGCCGACGACGTGCTCTATCGCAACGATGACGGACGGCTCGTCGACGTCTCGGTTGCGGTTGGAGTGGCCGGCTGCGGCGGCGCGGGGCTCGGCGCGGTCCTCTCTGACTTCGATGGTGACGACGACGTCGACCTCTTCGTCGCCAACGACTCGACCCCGAACTTCCTCTGGCGCAACGATGGAGAGGGGCGGCTCCGCGAGGTGGCGCGCGACTGCTACGTCGCCGTCGACCGCTCCGGCCTGTCGACGGCGGCGATGGGCTGCGACTTCGGCGACATCGACGGCGACGGTGACTTCGACCTGCTCATCACGAATCTCGATCTCGAGGAAAACACGCTCTATCGCAACAGCGGCGACGGCCTCTTCGAGGATCGCAGCGAGGCGAGCGGCCTCGGACCGCCCTCGCTGCTGTGGGTCGGCTTCGGCTGCGAGCTCTTCGACGCCGATCTCGACGGTGATCTCGACGTGCTGGTCGCCAACGGCCATGTCTGCGACAACATCCACCTGCTCGACCCGGCTCAGACCTTCCGCCAGCCGCCGCACTACTACGAGAACGACGGCGGCGGCCACTTCGCGCAGCGCGGCGCCGCCGCCGGCGACTACTTCGCGGGCCGCTACGTCGGCCGCGGCCTCGCGACGGGCGATCTCGACGACGACGGCGATCTCGACGTCGTGGTCGCCCACTGGGATCGCCCGCCTGCGCTGCTCGAGAACCGGACGGTGAGTGGTGGCAACGGGCCGACGTGGGTCGGGATCGAGCTGGTGGGCGGCGCCGGCAACCGCAAGGCGATCGGCGCGCGCGTCACCGTCGAAGCGGGCGGGCACATGCAAATGGAAGAAGTGCGCGGCACCAGCAGCTACGCCGCCTTCCACGACCTGCGGCTCGTCTTCTCATTGCGCGGCGCTGCCGCGGTCGAGCGCGTCACCGTGCGCTGGCCGGACGGCCGCACGACCCACCACGGCCCGCTCGCCGGCGGTCGTTATCAGCGGCTCGCGCGCGACTGAACGGTGGACTACTGCTTGCCCAACTTGAAATGCCGCACCGCGACTGGCTCGCAGCGACGGCTGCCCTCGACGATGCGATAGACGCCATCGAGCGGCGGACCCTCGATCTTGTCGAGCGTGCCCGAGCCCGGCCAACGCAGCACGATGCGCGCGATCGCGGTCGCATCGCCCAAGCCGATCTCCTGCTGGAGTGACGACGAGCCGAAGCTCCCGCCCGTCCCGGCAACGAGGTAGCTCGAGCGAAGGCCTCGTGGCGTCACGACCTCGACCCGGATGCGCGTCCCGATCGCACAGCGATTGGCCTTCACGCCGACCAGTCGCAGCGTGATCCAGTGGTTCCCGTGACCCGGGTTCTCGAAGAGCGCCGACGGCGCGACGTCGCTGTCGTAAGCCCCGCCGAGCTTGGCGAAGAGGTCCTGATCGCCGTCGTTGTCGAAGTCGGCGAACGCGACCGCATGGCCTTTCTGCAGGTGGCCGGTGGCGGTCGCGGTGGTGACGTCCTCGAAGGTCTGGCCGCGGTCGTTGTGGAAGAGCTTGTTGGGCAGCAAGGCGGCGAGGCTCGGCGACCCGGTCCCGAGATAGACGTCGAGCCAACCGTCGTTGTCGACGTCGCCGAAATTGCCGCCCATCAGGTGGAGTGCGCGATCGATCCGCGTCGCCTTGGAGACGTCCTCAAAGTGGCCGCCGCCGAGGTTGTGATAGAGCTTGGGCATCTCCACTTTGGTCGGCTCGCCGGCGAGGAAGGCGCCGAGCGTGTCTCCCGACTCGCCGTTGTCCTGGAAGCCGTGGTTGGTGCCAACGAAGAGGTCCTGCCGGCCGTCGTTGTCGTAGTCGAAGAACCAGGTCGGGAAGCCCATGCGCGGCCGTTCGACGCCCGCCTCCTTGGTGATGTCGACCAGGCGGAAGCCGATTCCGCCCGCACTGGAGTCGGCGACATTGTGGAGCAGCACGTTGGGTCCCACTCGGACCGAGAAAAAGAGGTCGGGCCGACCGTCGTCGTCGATGTCACCGATCGCGACGCCCTTCACGAAGGCCTGGATTGCGGAGCCGGCTTGTGCGGCGCACTCGACGAAAGTGCCGTCGCGGTGGTTCAGGAAGAGCTCGCAAGGATGGGGCTTGGTGCCCGCCGAGGTCTCGTTGCCGATCACCAGATCGAGCCAGCCGTCACCGTCGAGATCGCCCCAGGCGGCAGTCTGCGTCGGATGGAACGAGAGCAACCCCGCCTCCTCGGTGACGTCGTCGAACGTGCCATCCCCGCGGTTGCGCAGCAGCGAGTTGGGCAGCGCCCCCGCGTCGCGCATCCAGGCGCCGCGCAGCACCAGGACGTCGGCGTCACCGTCGTTGTCGTAGTCGGCGTGCGTCAGGTTGAGGCCGCTTGTGATGCCATCGACACCGAATCCCCCGGGACGCTCCGTGAAGTGGCCGTCGCCCTGGTTGAGGAAGAGGTGGAGCGGATCGAGCAGGCCGATCGACGAGGTCATGACGTCGATCAGTCCGTCACCGTTGAAGTCCTCGGTACACGCGCCGCCGGAAAGGGTGGCACCGGCGAGTCCACAGGCGGCGGCGACGTCGTGCATGCGTGGCAGCTCGCGGTCCGACACGAAGGCGCTCGGCACGATCTGCCACGGCTCCGCGACACCGTCGGGCCAGCTTCCGAGCGTCATGTGGGCGAGGTTGAGCAACCAGCGCGACTCACGATCGTCGGGCGAGAGCTTCAGGAGCTGCTCGAAGAGTGGGATCGCCGTCCGCGAACCGCGCGGATTCGCATGGACGCCGCCACCCTCGATCGGCGCGATGCAGCTTCCGCAGCACGGATGCTGCAGGCAATTCTCGACCTCGCCGAGCCGCAGGCAGCTCAGTGCGCGCTGGCGCAGCAGCCGGTGGCGAAGATCGGCGGCGACCTCCGGCTCGAGGTTCGTCACGGCCGCGAGCGCCGCGTCGGCCTCGTCGAGCTCCGCGAAGGCCGCATCGAGGTCGCCGGCCTCGAGGTGACCGGTCGCGAGTCGCAGCTTACGGCGCACCGGTGCATCCGGCTCGGTCGACGTCATCGGTGTGGCTGCAAGAGCCGCGGTGCGGCGCCCGCTGAGGAACCACGCCTCGTCGAGATCGATCTTCTCCGCGAGTTC
>CAYRQC010000457.1:0-10825 GCA_964426265.1 uncultured Phycisphaerales bacterium
GGTCGGCGTCGGCGCGGGCGGGCCGCCGGCGATCGGCACGCCGCTCACGCGCTCGATCGCGAGCCTCTCCGGCTACGACTTCGTCCGGGCCTGGGTCGGTGAGGACGCGCTCTCGGTCGTCGCCAACTCCTCCGACCAGCACGTGCGAATTCCCGGCAACCTGGCGCCGCACAGCGTCGCAGTGCATCCCTCGCCGACGATGCAGGTGGCGATCGGCTGGCGTAGCCCGATCTCAGCGACGATCCGCATCGAAGGCGTCGTGCAGCACGCCCATCCCGAATGCGGCAACGGCGTCGATTGGGCGCTCGAGCTGCGACGTGGCGGCACTCGACAGCGGCTGGCAACCGGAACCGCGCAGGGATCCGACCGCGTCGTGGTCGGGCCGCTCGAAACGGTCCGCGTGCGATCGGGCGATCTCGTCACGCTCGTGATCGGGCCGCGCGGCGGCGACCACTCGTGCGACCTGACCGCGGTCGAGCTCGTGCTTGGCGACGGCGCACAGGAATGGAGCCTCGCGCGCGACCTCTCCTCCGACCTCCTCGCCGGCAATCCGCATCCCGATCGAGAGGGACGCGAGCGCATCTGGACCTTCTTCAGCGAGCCCGTCGCCGCAGCGGATCGGGGAGTCGTGCCTGCCGACTCGCTCCTGGCGCGCTGGCAGTCGGCAGCGAGCGCCGAGGAGGCGCAAGTTCTCGCCGAGCAGCTCGAGCGTTTGCTCGAAGGCGGGTCGGCATCGCTGCCGAAGGATTCACCGGACGCGCTCCTCGTCCGGCAGCTCACGGCGCTCGGCGGCCCGCTCCTTTCGGCGGCGCTGCAGGCGATCGCGGACGAGCCGCTTCCGGCGACCGTGGAACTGGGCGACGCCGGATTCGGCCTCGACGTCGCGCGGTTCGGGACTCTCCCCGACGGCACGCCCATCGATCCGGCGAGCCTCTGCGTGAAGGCACCGTCGGTGATCGAGATCCGGCTGCCGGCGGAGCTTGCGGCCGGCGCCGAGTTCGCCACCACCGGCTTCCTTGATCCCGCGGCGGGCGCAGAGGGAAGCGTCCAGCTTCAGGTACTGACCGAGCGGCCCGCTCCGGACACCGGCCTCCAACCCACGGCGGCGACTCCGATCGCGGCGATCGGTCCCTGGACCTCGAGCGCGAACGGCGTCGCCTACGCCACGCCGGTCGTGGTGAACGAAGGGAGCGCCGCACGCCGCCGTTTCGAGACCGCGTTCGACGACTTCCGCCGCTGGTTCCCGGCCGCGGCGTGCTACGTCAAGATCGTGCCCGTCGACGAGGTCGTCACGCTGACGCTCTTCCACCGCGAAGACGAGCCGTTGCGGCGGCTGGCGCTCGACGACGTCGGCGTCGCGCGGCTCGACCGGCTCTGGAGCGAGCTCCACTTCGTGAGCCAGAATGCGTTGACGCTGGTCGACGCCTTCGAGCAGATCTGGCAGTACGCAACCCAAGATGCCGACCCCAAGGTCTTCGAGCCGCTGCGCCAGCCGATCCTCGACCGTGCCGCCGCATTCCGCCGGACGCTCTTGGAGGCAGAGCCGCGCCACCTCGACGCGGTGCAGGAGCTGGCGTCGCGCGCGTTCCGCCGGCCGCTCACCGAGTCGGAGGCGCGCGGCCTGCGCGAGCTCTACCAAGCGCTGCGTCATGAGGAGCTTTCGCATGACGAGGCGATCCGCCTGTTGATCGCGCGCGTTCTGGTGTCGCCGGCCTTTCTCTACCGGCCCGAGCAGGCTGTTTCTGCGGCCGTCTCGAGCTTCGAGCTCGCGACGCGGCTCAGCTTCTTCCTCTGGTCGTCGATCCCGGATGCAGAGCTGCGCGCGGCGGCGAACGACGGGAGCCTCTGCGACCCCGACGTTCTCCTGGCACAGACCCGGCGGATGGTCGCCGACGCGCGCGTCCGGCGCCTGGCCACCGAGTTCGCGACGCAGTGGCTGCACATCTACCAGTTCGACGCGCACGACGAGAAGAGCCCGGCGACCTTCCCCACCTTCGCCGGATTGCGCGGCGCGATGTACGAGGAGCCGATCCGCTTCTTCACCGACCTCTTCCAGCGCGACGGCTCGCTGCTCGACGTGCTCGACGCCGATCACACCTTCCTCAACCAGGACCTTGCCGCGCACTACGGCATCGCCGGCGTGAGCGGACCGGAGTGGCGCCGCGTCGACGGACTGAAGCGACCGGGGCGCGGCGGGATCCTCGGCATGGCCGCGCCACTCGCGAAGCAATCCGGTGCCTCGCGCACGAGCCCCATCCTGCGTGGCAACTGGGTCAGCGAGGTGCTGCTCGGCGAGAAGCTGCCGCGGCCGCCGAAGGGAGTGCCGACGCTTCCCGACGTCGTCCCCGAAGGTCTGACCGAGCGGCAACTGATCGAGCAGCACAGCTCGAAACCGGCCTGCGCCCGCTGCCACGAGCGCATCGACCCGATCGGCTTCGCGCTGGAAGGGTTCGACGCGATCGGCCGCGCGCGCAGCGACGCGCTGGCGCAGGCAGGATCGGACACCCGAGCGGTGCTGCCCGACGGCACCGAGATCGACGGCCTCGCCGGCCTGCGCAACTACCTGCTGACGACCCGGCGTGACGCCTGGACGCAGCAGTTCTGCCGCAAGCTGCTCGGCTATGCCCTCGGCCGCGGCGTGCAGCTCTCCGACGAGCCGCTGCTCGACGAGATGCTGGCGCGGTTGCAGGCAGATCGATACCGGGTGCAAGTCGCGATCGAGGCGATCGTGCAGAGCCGGCAGTTCCAGCAAGTGCGCATCGGCGGCGCCGCCTCACCGGAAGAAGAGAGCTCGATCAAGTGAACCGACCCGCGACAAATGGACGCCCGCTGAACGGACCAACCGCGAGCCAGCTCGCGCGCCGGACCTTCCTGCGCGGCGTCGGTGTCTCGATGGCGTTGCCATGGCTCGAATCGCTGCGGGCCTGGGGCCAGGAGTCGGTCGGCGCGCAGCCGGCGGGCCAAGCGCCGATCCGCACCGCCGTGCTCTTCTCGGGCAACGGGTTCCACACTCAGGAATGGTGGGCGAAGGGCGAAGGCGCCGGCATGGAGCTCGGTCAGGTGCTCACACCGCTGAAGCCGCTCCGCTCGAAGATGCTCTTCATCCGCGGTCTCTACAACGAAGAGGCGCAGAAGGGGAATATCCACAGCTCGCAGACCGGCAATCTGCTCTCCGGCGCGCCACTGGCGTCGGGCGGCGAGATCCGCTCCGGCACCAGCTTCGACCAGGTCATCGCGCAGGCCCACGGACGCCAGACCCGGTTGCCAAGCCTCGTGATCGGCTGCGAGAAGTCGAACCCGTCGGTCCACAAGAACTACTCGATGCTCTACAGCTCCCACATCTCGTGGAGCTCGCCGACCACGCCGACGCCGCTCGAGGTCTATCCCGCGCTCGCGTTCGACCGTCTCTTCAAGGACAGCGTCGGACGCGGAGACAAGAGCGTGCTCGACGCGGTGCTCGGCGAGGCGAACGACTTGCGACGGGAGATCAGCTCCTCCGATCGCGGCAAGCTCGACGAGTACCTCGACTCGGTGCGCGACGTCGAGCAGCGCCTCGAGCGCGCCGGCATGCGCGGTGAGCCGCAATGCTGGAAGCCGACGCTCGAAAAGCCCGACGTCCCCCGCCCGCCCGACGGCATCCCGGTGGACGTCGCCGCGCATATGCGGCTGATGTGCGATCTCTTGGTCCTGGCGTTGCAGACCGACACGACGCGAGTCTGCACGCTGAAGCTCAACAACGACCACTCGTCGCTGCGCTTCCCCAATCTCGGCGTCGACTACATGATCCACCACCTCCTGTCGCATTCCGACACCCCCGACTGGCTCAAGGTCAACCAGTTCTTCCTCGAGCAAGTCGCCTACGTCGCGTGTCGGCTTGATGCGATCCAGGAGGGCGAACGTACTGCCCTCGACAACTCCATGGTTCTCTACTGCTCGAGCATGCTGACCGGGAACCACGATGCCACCCAGTTGCCGGTCGTCCTCCTCGGCGGTGCCGGCGGACAGATCAAAGGCGGCCGGGTCCTCGACTACTTCGGGAAGCCCGACCGCCAGATGTGCCGCCTCTACCTGTCCCTGATGGACAAGGTCGGCGTGCGCCCCGCCCGGTTCGGAGATGCGACGACGCCGCTCGCGGAGGTCTGAGCCAACGCCCGACCGCTCTCACCTCTACCGCGGTTTCTCCTTGCTCTCCAAGGCGCCGTAGCCTGTCGCGGGCTTTCCGTCATCTCGCAGTTTCCCGCACGCCCACAACAAGCCGTCGGCGAGCAGTCGATGATAGGTGGGCATGCTGGCGGTCTTCAGGTCGTGGCCGAGGGTGGTCGCAAAGACCCTTCCCTGCCCATACGAAGAAGTCCAGGAGACGATGTGCTCACGTCCATCCTGGGGGCTCTTGACCTCGAGCAGCGGATGGGAGCCTGGGAGCAACTCGATGGTCTGATAGAGCTCGTCTCCCGGAGTGGTCCAGCTCTCGGGCCAGGCCTTGGTGATGGGATGCGCGGTATCGAGCTTGATGGTCTGGAACGGCTGATAGGGATCGTGCACCTTGGAGCGCATGCCGCAGCACTTCTCCCATTCGCCCACCCGATCGGAATTGCGGAACGAATGCACGCCGCAGTGGAGGATCACCGTTGGTTTTCCAGATCGAGTCGCCTGCAGTGCATGATCGATCAGGACGCCTTCGGCTTCATCGCGGCAGAACTGATAGACCACGGCGTCATAGGCGTCGGCAAACTTCTCGTCCTTCCAGATCTCCAGATCGAGCTTCACGTCGAAGGTCGCATTCAACAACGGGCTCAGGTTCGAAGTCAGATGCGGAACGAGGGCGTCGAAGTCGTGACAGACTCCACCTGCAACCCAGAGAACCTCGAGCGGTCGCGGCGGCACGCCAGCCTCGTCCATGCGGGCCGGAGTGCACGCGAGCAGAAGCGATCCGAGGGCAAGGATGGTCATGGTGTGCTTCATGCGGTTGCATCGTAGCCCTTGCCTGTAGCGACATGATCCAGTCGTCGCCGGCGTGGGAGCAAGGGAACTACCGATCGGGAATCCGGACGCGATGCGCCGCTGAGGTTGTGGAGGACGAGTGATGACGGGTAGCGGAAGGCAGATGTGGATTTGCGCGCTCGTCGCCACCGCGCAAGCATTGCACTGGACCGCGACCGAACATGTCGGACGGCTCACCGCGAGCTCGACGAACCCGATCGCACCGCTCGGCCTCGCGGGGACCGATCTGGGCGTGAGCTTCGAGGCTTGCGGGAAGCTCGTATTCCTGTTCGGCGACTCGTGGACGACGGACCGGCGCGATTGGGACGCCGATTCGGTCGCGTGGACGAAGCTCGCACCGCTCCCGAGCAGCGGCGTGCCGGCGCTCGAATGGGCCAAGCGCACGGGAGGCCGCTTCCTGCCGCTCGCACCGATGGGCGTCGAGCTGGGTGGCATGAACGTGCCGATCGAAGGGTTCGCGGTCGGCGACCGGACGTATGTCTTCTTCGACCGCGGTTGGAACATGAAGACGGGCCGCCACACACGCTCGTTGCTCGCTCACACATCGGGGCTCGAGTTCGCCAGCCTCGAGCTCGACCACGACGTCGAGAGCGAGAGCTTCATCAACGTCAGTGTCGTGCAGGACGGTGCGGACCTGTGGATCTTCGGCAGCGGCAACTATCGCAAGAGCGCGATCTACCTCGCGCGCGTGCCCGTGCGTGAGGTCGCCGACCGCGGCGCGTGGCGCTATGCGCCCAGCTTCGGCGCCGGCGAGGCGAGCGCGCAGCCGCTCGTACCCACGGACTGCGTCGGCGAGCTCAGCGTGCGTCGCGATCCACGTTCGGGTACCTGGTTCATGGCCTACAACATCGATGAGCGGCACGGCATCGCCCTGCGTACGGCGCGTGCACCGACGGGTCCGTGGAGCTCGCCAATCATGCTCTTCGATCCGGTCCGCGACCGCGGATACGGCGTCTTCATGCACAGCAGCTCGAGCGCGGTCGGCTTCGACGACGGGCTGTCGGAACGCGGTCGCGAAGAGGAGTGGGCGTGCGAGTACGGTCCATACCTGGTACCGAGCTGGTTCGAAGGCCCTGCGTCCGGTGTGGTCGCGCTCGTGTACGCGATGTCGACGTGGAATCCGTACCAAGTGCATTTGCTGCGCACTTGGGTTGCGGAGGCGGGTGTCGACTGGACACCGCCCGTGCGCGCGCGGGTCGCAAGCGCATGTGCGAGCTCGAAGGCGCTCATCAACGCGTGTTTCGAGCGCGGCGGTCTCGACGGATGGAAGGCAACGGGGAACGCCTTCGCGACGTGGCAGCGCCCGGACGGCTCGTGGGAGCTGACGACGTACGTGGCTCCGGCGGGCGACGCGGTGACAGGAACGCTCTCCCAGACCATCACCGTGCCGGCGGACGCGAGCGAGCTGCGTTGCGTGCTGCGCGGCGGCACGGAGTCAATCCGGCTCGTGCGCGACGGCGAGGTCGTGAGAGAGAGCCGTGGCCCGGGCACGAACGACGCTGACCGCTTGGTGCGTTGGCGGATCGAGGATTATCGCGGCGAGATGGTGACGATCGAGATCGTCGATGAATCGAAGGAGCCGTGGGGGTTCCTGACGGTGCGCGGGATCGAGATCGCGTAGCCGGGCCCGATCCTGAAGTCGGTGCCGCCGCCAGCGATGGCGTCGCGACCCGCTCCCGCAGTTGCCAGCACCAGGGCGCGCCGACGATCGCCGCAAGCTTCGCCGAATCGGTGCGCGCGAGCGCGGCGAACGTCACCGAACGCGGTTGGCCTTGCTCATCGAGCAGCCGCGGCGACGGTGACCACGCCACACCACGGGCGTCGATCCTCGAAGTCGATGCGTGGTGCGATCGTTCCTGCTGCGCCCGAATGCTGTCCACAATCGTACTGAGCATGTAGTGTCGCCGGCGAACCGATGGGCTGGTCCGGTTTTCTATGAAGACGCAAGGAGAAGGGTGATGAAGCTCGATCGAGTCTGTTCTTTGCCACTCGCCCTGACGCTCGGGATGGCGTCATTCGCAACGTTCAGCACTGCTCCCCTGCCGGGCGGCAACGTGCCAAAGGGATACGAGATCCTCGGCGAGACGCCGCAAGCGCCCCCGAGCTACGCCTTCGCCGGGCCGCTGAGTTCAGTGACACACCAGAAGGTTCGCGCCGACGTCCCCTCCGGCGATGCCACCCATTGCGCCAGCCGTTTCGCCGGCAACCTCTTTGTGTTCGGCGGCACAACGACCAGCGGCGCGCCGTCCGGCAGTTGGAAGTTCGACCCGTCGGCGAACAGCTGGACCGCGATCGCGCCGATGCCGACCGATCGCACCAACGCGTCGGCGGCGACCTCGAACGGGCGCATCTACGTCTTCGGCGGCTTCGTCCCTCTCGGCGGCGCCCGTTCCGTCGTCGAGGAGTATGACCCGCTCACCAACAGCTGGGCGACGAAGAGCTCCATGCCGACTGCCCGCTTCGGCACCGCCGCGGTCGCCTCCCCACAGGGGCGGATCTACGTGATCGGCGGGGCGGGCCATTCCACGGTCGCGACCGTCGAGTCGTACGACCCGGTCTCCGACAGCTGGATGACGCACGCGTCGATGGCGAACGACCGCTACCTTTTCGGCGCGGCGTGGATCGAAGGGCGCATCTGCGTCGCGGGCGGGCTGCAGGCCGGCTCGATCACCCTCTCCTCGATCGAGGCCTACGATCCGGTCGCCGACAGCTGGTCGCCGCGAGCGCCGCTCCAGATCGCGCGCTACGCGAATGCCGCCGCCGCGATCGGCGGGCGTCTCGTCACCTTCGGCGGCGACACGACCAGCGGCGGCACGCCACCGCTCAGCTCGGTCGAGCTCTACGACCCGTCGACCGACTCGTCGGAGATCGACGGCAGCATGCTGATGCCGCGCAACTATTTCTCGGCGACGTCGATCGGCACGACGATCCTGTTGATCGGGGGCTGCGACGCAGGGTGCCTCTTCGTCACTTCGTCGGTCGAGGAGTACACACCGAGCAAGACCTGGTACGTCTTCCGCAAGATCTGAGCCGTCGAATGCCGTGCAAATCGCACCGGCATCGCGGTGGCCATCGGTGGCCATCCAGCGCGAGCCGCGACGCGATCTTCACGGCGTTGTTGCCGCGGAGCCGGCGCTACGTCACCCCCCGCATCGTGGCACCGCCCGATGCGCCGCCCTGGGCGGCCGCTCAGTAATCCGTTCGGACCACGACCGTTCCGGCGAGGTGATGCAGATGGATCGTCTCGCGAGCACGGTCGAAGTCGATCCACGGCTTGCCGTCGACGGTCACACTCTTGATCGGCGCAGCCGTCGGGTGGCGCAGCCGCAGCACGACCGACTTCGGCGGGTGCCGCGACGGAATCGTCACGGTGGCGGTGATTGAACCCGTCGACGAACCCGTCGACGAGCCGGTGATCGAGCCAGCGTCGAGCTGCGAGACGATCTCGTAGTCGACCGGTCCGAAATGGCTCGGCGCGTTGCGGATCGCGATGCGCTTGCCCGACTCGAGCCAGATGCGCGGCGTGGCGCGCGCGAGCCAGAGTGTGTCGCCCTCTTCCATGACCAAGGCGTCGCGGAACCGCTCGAGGAAGCACGACTCCTCGTAGACCTTGTCGGGCGGGCCGGCGGTCGTGTGCTCGCGGAACGTGTATTCGCCCGGCATCAGGTCGACGGCGTATTGGTTGAAGAGCGAGCGGAGGAAGCAGGGGACGTCGTCGCCTTCGAGGTGGAGGTTGGCGTGGCGCTCGAGGCCGCATTGGTATTGCCAACTGGCGTGGGCGAAGAAGTCGCGATCGGCGTCGAAGTCCGGAGTCCGCTGCGCCACCTTGGTGTTCTCGAGCAGGAGGCGGTCCTCGAGGACGTCGAGGTGGCCCTGGACGCGCGGGTCGAGCGGGGAGAGCAGACCGCTCGGGCTGACAAGCGGGTCGGCCGACTGGACCGTGTCCCAGTAGATCGCCCCGACGTGGCCCTGGCAGCGCCGCCAGCCCCACGCTCCCGCTGCGAAACCGCGTACGTACGGCGCGAACGGGATGAACGAGTGGTAGGTGCCGTCGCGCACCGCGACGACCGGCGTCCGCACGATCGAGCGGTCGATCGCGGCGAGCAGGTCGAGGCGGTACTCCTCCGCCTCGGCGGCCATCGCCGCGCCTTTCACGGGATCGACGAGCAGCAGCATCTCGGCCGTGCGCGCGACCGCCATCCAGTAGTACGCCTCCGACTCGTAGTACTGCATCCGCATCGACATGCTGTCGGGCGTCACGACGTGCGCTGGTTGCAGCCCTGCGCTCCAAAGCTTCGCGCCGTTCGGGACCACGTGGAACAGGAGCTTGCGCTGGCGCAGGATCCACTCCGCGTTCAAGGCGATCCTCGGAAGGTTGCGCGCCAACCATTCGAGGTCACCGGTGAGCTTCCAGTGCTCGCTCATCGCGAAGACGATCGCGCCCGGCCCCATCGCGTGGACCCCGTCCATGTTGCCGCCGACGCCGGGCGGCCCTTGCGCATGGGTGAAGCAGCCGTCGCCGTCGGAGAAGTGGCCGAGCGGCCGGTCGGGCAGCGCGAGCGCGTGGTGATCGCGCTCGCCGGGGACGACGCGCGGCCACTTCGGCAGCAGCAGCCATTGATCGAGCCCATCAGCCGCCTCGCGCTGCCTGCCGAGGAGATCGAGCGCGCGCAGGATCATCGTCGTCTCGGATGAGAGGATCCCGAACGGGAAGTCGTTGAAGTGCCACTTGCCGTGCTCGTCCTGCACGGAGTGTCGAAGCAGATGCCACGCGCCGAGCTTCCACTGCGCGGTGAGCTGCGCATCGGGGACTTCGATCTCTGCCGTCGGCGCGAACGGCGGCACGGGCAGCGGCGGAAGTGGCGCGCTGCCGAGCATCGCCGCGAGCGCCGCCGGCAACGTCGCGTCGGTGTGGTCGTGGACCCGCTCGCGGATCGTCTTCGCGCCGCGCGCGGCCAGCTCCGTCACGAAGGCGCGCGCCGAGGTCGCGGTCGATCGGGTCGCAATCGGCGGCGTCTCGTCGGGTGCGGCGCTGCCGAAGCACCAGACGGCGGGCGCGCCGTAACCGTCCGCGTGGGGATTGCCGGCGTGGATCGAGCCGACGACGTCGTGGGTCAAGTTCCAGTCGCGGCGGTCGCCGCCGAGCTCCGCGACGTCGAGGTCGACGATCGTCGTGTCGCAGACGTAGTCGCCGTTCCGGCACTCGACGACGAGCGAAACGACCTCGCCGACGGCGACGTCGAGCTCGGACGCCGCGGTGCCGGTCGCGCCGGCCCCGCAACCAATCGGGACGATCGTCGCGCTGCCGCCCGTATCGACCAGGCCGTGCGAGAGCACTGTGCGACGACCCGCGGGACTGGCGGAAGGAGCGCGACACGCGTGGACGAGCGACCACGCCACGCCGTTGCCGCCGTGCGCATCGGCCATCGCGACCCGGCCCGATAGGCGGACGCGGCCGGTGATCGGGCTGGTCCATTGGACGATCGCGTCGCGGTCGAGCGAAGGGTGCATGGCGACGCTGCGTGGCGGAATGACGAGTGAGCCGGCCGCTGCGGGCTCCTGCTCCGCGTTCGCGCCGAACCAGGGAAGTAGCTCGTTCGTCCACCCCGTCACCAACGGAATGCCTGGGAGCTCGTCGATCCGTCGGGTCAGCAACTGCAGCGGCGGCGACGCAGCCGCTCCGGCTGACGGCCCGATCGCGCGCACGAAGAAGCCTTGCTCGGGTGCCAGGATCGGCCCGAGCTCGAGATCGGAGACGACGAACGTGAAGCTGCCGTGGTTCGTCGCGACCGTCACGAGCGAGCGCGCGACGTCCTCGGGCTGC
>CAYRQC010000458.1:0-7360 GCA_964426265.1 uncultured Phycisphaerales bacterium
CGTTGATCTACCCCTGCCACTTCGACGACGGCTTCATCGCATGGCCGAAGCCGACCGCTCGGAAACCCAACGCCATCGTTCGAAATGAGGCCACGCTCGATCTCCTGGTACCGTCGGCGGGCTACGTGCTGACCAAGCGATTCTCGGCGAAGGAAGAGCGTCGCCGCATCGTCGCGTGTGTCTACGACCCCGCGCGGGTCGCCACCGAGCTGGTCGGTTTCGAAAACCACCTCAACTACTTCCACGAGAACGGTCGTGGCTTGTCGCAGTCCCTCTCCAAAGGGCTCGCTGCGTTCCTGAACTCGACTCTCGTCGACAGCTACTTCCGTCAGTTCAATGGCCACACCCAGGTGAATGCGACCGATCTGCGCAGCCTGCAATATCCGACGCGCGACACGCTCGAGCGACTCGGCTCGCGCCGCGGCCCCCTTCCAACGGGACAGACCGATCTGGACGCCCTCGTCGAGGATGCACTCCGTGGCGACCGCTGAATCTCGCGAAGCCGCCGCACGCAAGGTCCGCCAAGCCACATCCTCCTTGAAAGCACTCGGTTTCGGTCCACGGCAGAGCAACGAGATGGCGGGATACGTGCTGCTTGCACTCCTCGACCTGAAGCCGATGACTCCGTGGAAGCAAGCGACCGCGCCGCTGCGCGGAATCACGCCCATCATCGAGTTCATCGCCAAGTGCTACGGCCAGCGGTACGCACCGAACACTCGCGAGACCGTCCGCGATGAAGCCGTGAAGTACTTCGTGGAACTCGGGTTGCTGCTTCGCAATCCGGACGAGGCGCAGCGACCGACCAACAGTGGAAAGACCGCCTATCAGATCGAGCCGACGGCGCTCACCCTATTTCGCGCCCTCGGGCGGCGAGAGTGGCAGAGATTGCTTCGTGATTACCTCGCTGGACGCGAGACGATCCGGCGCGAGATCGATCGAGACCGTGACTTCGCGCGCGTGCCCGTCAAGTTGCCGGATGGCACCGAGGTCAAGCTCTCACCGGGTGACCAGAATCCGCTGATCAAGCAAATCGTGGAGGAGTTCTGCCCGCGCTTCACGACGGAGCCGATCGTCGTCTACATCGGTGACACCGAGAGCAAGTTCCACCATCTCGCGGGTGACCACCTGGCCCGCCTCGGGATCGTGATCGATCCAGCCGCGAAGATGCCGGACGTCGTCGTTCACGACACCCGCCGAAACTGGTTGTTCCTGATCGAAGCCGTCACGAGTGGCGGCTCGATCGACGGCAAGCGCCGCAAGGAGCTGAAAGCGCTGTTCGCCGACAGCAAGGCCGGGTTGGTATTCGTCACCGCGTTCGAGACGCGAGAGGAAATGCGGAGATTCTTCCCGCAGATCTCGTGGGAAACCGAGGTGTGGATCGCCGAGAGTCCCGACCACCTCCTCCACTTCAATGGCGAGAGACTGCTCGGCCCATATCCCGATGTTGCCCGGTAGGCGTACCCACTCGTCGGCTGCGCCTCGCTCGCGAGGAAGTGTCTGCGAGAACATCGTCAGGGAGTTGCGCATGCGATCGATCGTCGCGCTGCTCGTCGTCGGGGGTCTCGCGGTGGCGGGATGGCTCGTGTGGTTGCGCATGCCGGCGGGGCCACGGCTACCGGAGCCGTCGAAGGCTGGCGCGCGCATGGACGAGCAGGCGCCACCAGACGTTCCGAAGCCGGTGGAGATCGCTCCGCGACCAACGCCGGTCGTGGAGCGCACGGCCGAGTCGGTCGCGCCGAATGACGAGGGCAACGTCGAAGAGAGGCTCAGTACCCTCGGCTACCCGAGCACGAGCGGCGACCTCGTCGAAGGCAGCGTGATCGTCGTCGATGCACAGGGCGTCGAGCACGGTGATGCGAACGGCTCCTTCAATGCGACGATCTGGTCCAAGTCATTCGGCACCGGCGCCGGGCACGTCTCGGTGACCGATGGGAGCTTCACGCTTCACGTCCCGCGCGGCCATCAGCTCGGCATCGACGAGCTCGAGCTCGACCACCACTTCGCAGTGGTCGACCACGACCGCCTCGAGATCGAGGCGGGAACGGCGATCGAAGTGCGCGCGGCGTGGAGCCGCACGGTCCGCCTCCATGTCGTCGACTCGCGCACCCGTCAGGAGCTGCCCGGTGTGACGGTCGTCACGGCGCTCAACCGCCGCCTCGGGCACGAGACGCACCCTGGCATGGTCAAGGCCGGGGAGCGACTCACCACAACGGCCGATTCCCCACTCGAGCTCGAGGCGCGCTCCGACGGTCACTACGTCAGTTGGGAGCCGACGCTCTTCGTGACGGCGCCCGGTTACGCGTGGAGTGCGCTCGAGGTTGACTACAAGGTTGGCGGTGAGTTGACGATCGAGCTCGTTCCAGGAGCCTGCCTTGAAGTCACGATCGCCGGCGTGATTCCGCCGCTGCCAAAGCTGCAAGCGGGCTCGCGCGATCACGGCGACGTGCGCCCGATGCTGCGACTGTGGAGCCCGATCGAGGAGGTGATTCCCTCGCTGGACGACATGGTGGCGGACGTGACGAAGCGCCTCGCGGAGCTCACCGACGAGCAGTTGAAGGAGCGTCCCATCGGCCGGCGGCCGACCGAGGAAGAGATCCGCGCCGCACTCGCGGCGGAGCGGGAGCAGCGGGCGCGGTTCGACTCGCGCGGTTGGCTGCTCGCCGAGGTCGCTCCCGAGCACGCTGGCCCGACGCGAATCGAGGGCATCGCGCCGGGACGGCTGATCGTCGCACTCGAACGCGGCAATCCGTGGGATCACCCACAGGTGCTGGCGGAGGCCCACGTCGAGATCGTCTCGGGGATCGACGCGCACGCGACGCTCACGATCGAGCCGCCACGCGACGTCGCGCGGCGCGTCCAGCTTGCCGGCAGCGTCTACCTCTCCGAGGCCTGGGGTCGACCGCGGCTCAACCTCCACTTCGAGCCGGTCGCGGTGCCCGGAAGCACCGCCGTCGATGAGTTCGAGCTCGACTTCGACGACCTCCGGTCGGTCCCGAGCGAGCCCGGCCTCTATCGATTCGACGCCGGCGAGGTGCTGCCCGGTCGCTATCTCGTGAAGTCGTACAGCTACGAGTTCCAGCAAGTCGTCGACACCGGGCCGGACGGGACCGAGTCGGCGCAGATCGTGATCGGCGACCCGGTCGACGTGGTCGTGCACGCGCTCGACGATCTCACCGGCAGCCCGATCCGCACGCCACGACTGCTCCTCTGGAACTGCAAGCGGCCCGAGGAGAGCAGCGGCGGCAGCCTCGATGACCTCGAGTGGAATGAGGAGAAGCAGGCGTGGTGCTGTCGCGCGCCGGCAGGCGAGATCGAGCTCTGCGTCAACCACGAGCTCGACGAGTTCGAGCCCATCGAGCCCAGTGTCTTCGTCGTGCGGCCGGGCCACAATGAGCTCACCGTTCGCATGCGCCGCGCGACGGGGGTGATGCTGTCGCTCGAGCTGGACGGCATCGTCATCGACTGGCCCGAGGACACCAGATGGTCCATCGCGCTGGCTGCCGTCGACGGCAGCCGATGCGAGGTGACGCCCGCGTTCTCGCGCGACGACGTCGTCGCATTCCGCGTCCCCGCCCCCGGTCGCTGGCGGGTCACCGTGCCGCCGCTCGCCGGCTACGAGGCGGTCGCTCCGTTCGAGATCACGCTCGAGCGCGGCGTGATGCTGAAGAGATCGATCGCGCTGCGACGGTCGCGCTGACGGGCGATCCGGCCGCGCGACCGCGCGCTACGCACCCTTCGCCTGCGTCTCGCTCGCGAGCTGCCGCAGCCACTCGCCGACCCCTTGGAGTTCGCTCTCGAGCGCAGCCAGCGACTCGGGCGCGCCGGCGAACTCACCGCGGTGAGCGTTCTCCTCGAGCGAGCGCGCCCACTGTGCGACGGTCGCGACACCGAGGTTGAGGGCCGAACCCTTCAGCCGATGGGAGCACCGTTCCAGCGCACCGGCATCGCCCTCGGTGAAGGCCTGCTGCATCTGCCGGATCGTCGCCGCAGCATCGGTCACGAAGAGCTCGATCGTCTCGACGAGCAGCGACGCGTCGTCCATCAGGCCGATCTCGCGCAGCCGCTCGAGCACGTCGGCGTACTTGGCCATCCCCGACCCGGTTGCATCCATCGCCTGCCACTCCTGCCCGGTCATCGCAGCCGCCGACGCGGGCGACGCCATCGATTCCTCGAGCACTTCCTCGGTTGTTTCCGCTGTTTCCGCGATCGCTCGACCCGCTTCCCGCTGCCGTCGCCCCGCCCCACCCTCTCCCGACTGCCGTCGTCCCCACTTCTGCAACACCCGCGCCAGCTCCGCCGGGCGCAACGGCTTGCTGAGATAGTCGTCCATGCCGGCCGTGAGGTAGCGCTCGCGATCGCCGGCCATCGCGTTCGCCGTGAGGGCGACGATCGGCGTGTGGCATCCGGCAGCTTCGAGCTCCCGGATGCGCCGCGTCGCCGCCTCGCCATCCATCACCGGCATCTGCACGTCCATGAGGACGAGGTCGATGCCACCACGCTCCCAGATTTCGACGGCCTCGCGACCGTCATTCGCCACTGAAACGGCGGCGCCAGCGCGCGCGAGCAAAGCTTTCGCGAGCTTCTGGTTCACGGGATGGTCCTCAGCGAGGAGCACCCGGACGCCGATCCCGCTCGTTTCGAACGCGACAGCGCCCAGTACGGCGCTCAGTGATCCCGCCGTCCCGGATGCCGCCGCGGCCCCTGCTCCATCGGTCGCGGTGCCGTGCCCCGTCCGACCGAGCGCCGCCACGAGCGCGTCGATCAAGGTCGCGCGCTTGATCGGCTTGGTGAGCACGCGACACAAGCCGTGCGCCGCGGCATCGATCGTCGTCGCCAGCATCATCGACGTCAGCAGGATCCGCGGCGCCGACGCGACCCGTGGATCGGCCCCCATCTGACGCGACAGCTCGAGCCCGTCCATCCCCGGCATCTGCATGTCGAGGAGCACCGCGCAGAACGGCTCGTCGCTCCGCGCGGCCGCACGTGCCGTCGCGATCGCCTCGTGGCCACTCGAAACGCCGACCACCGTCGCACCGACGCCCGCAAGCAGCTCCTGGACCAGCAACCGGTTGGTCGCGTTGTCATCGACGACCAGGATCCGGGCGCCGCGCATCTCCTCGTGCGAAGCGCGCACGGCCGTCGTGCCGCCGATCGCCAGTGCGACGCGCACCGTGAAGCAGGTGCCGCGCCCATCCTCACTCGCGACCTCGAGCGTCCCGCCCATCCGTGTGACGAGCCGCCGGCTGATCGCGAGCCCGAGGCCGGTCCCGCCGAAGCGCCGCGTGGTCGAGCCGTCGGCCTGCACGAACGCCTCGAAGAGCTGGCCGATCCGCTCGCGCGGGATGCCGATCCCGGTGTCACGGACGCAGATGCTCCATTCGAACCGGCCGTCCGCGAGAGGCGCGCCGCCCGACTCCACCGCGACCTCGCCGCTCTCCGTGAACTTGATCGCGTTGCCGACCAGGTTCAGCACGATCTGGCGCAGTCGCGTCGGGTCGCCGCGCAGCCGCGCCGGTACCGCGGCGCCCACATTCGCGAGGAACTCGAGCCCCTTCTCCTGCGCCCGCGGGGCGAGCAGGTCGGCGACCCCCTCGACGACCTGGCGCGGATCGAAGTCGATGCTCTCGAGCTCGACCCGGCCGGCCTCGATCTTCGAGAAGTCGAGGATGTCGTTCAGGATGGCGAGCAGCGTCTCTCCGCTGGTGCGCACGGTCTCGAGATAGTCGCGCTGGCGCGAGTCGAGGGCGGTCGCGGCGAGCAGCTCGACGAAGCCGAGCACGCC
This sequence comes from uncultured Phycisphaerales bacterium, assembly GCA_964426265.1. GTDB lineage: Bacteria > Planctomycetota > B15-G4 > B15-G4 > SIAN01 > SIAN01. Next base: position 5,783 of record CAYRQC010000458.1, read on the forward strand.
ATTCATCGGCGTGCGGATCTCGTGGCTCATGTTGGCGAGAAACTCGGACTTGAGCCGCGCGGCCTCGAGCGCCTCGTCGCGCGCGCGCGCCAGCTCGACCGCAGCGCGCCGGCCTACCGTGACGTCCTCGAACAGGAAGAGGTGGCCGATCGCGCGTCCGCGGTCGTCGGCGACCGGGCTGCGGAATACCTTCAGGATGCGGCCATCAGCGAGCCGGACCTCGTCCTCGAAGACCGCCTCCGCCGCGGCGCGGCTCGCGTCGGTGACATCCGCCACGGCCGCAGATGGTGCGAGCAGCGCGGCGCCACGCGTCTCACCTTCGCGAAGGCGACTCGAGAGCCGCGGCAGCAGCCCTTCCTGCCAATCGCCGCCGGTCCACTCCGCGAAGGGTTGCGCGAGCCCCCAGAGCTCGGAGAGACGGCGATTGCAATAGAGGATCCGGTCGTCGTCATGGTCGATGACCAGCAACGCGACTGGCGACGCCTCCGCCATCGAGCGCAGCAACGTCTCCTTCAAGTGGAGCAGCTCGGTTCGCTCCTGGACGCGCACTTCGAGCAGCTCCGAATGGGAGCGCAGCGCGACGTTTTGCTCCTGCAGCTTCCCGGTCATCACATCGAACGAGCCGGCGAGCGCGCCGATCTCGTCGTCGCGGACGATGCCGCTCCGGGCACCGAGATTCCCCGCGGCGACGTCGGCCGCGACCTCCGCGAGCCGCTCGACCGGCCGCGCGATCCAACGCGCGAGCCGGCTCGACGCGAGGATCCCGAGCAGCAGCAATGCGGAGCCGATGGTCGCGGTCCGCCAGGCTGCGGCGCGCATCGCGGCGTCGACCGACGCCAGCGAGAGCTCGGCCTGGAACGCGCCCCATGGCTCGCCCGAGAGGCGGATCGGCACGGTGACCACGAGCGAGTCGCCGTCCGAGTGTTCGACCAGCTTGCTCCGGCGGGCACGCGGCGGCTCTTTCAGCTCGGCGATCACCGTCCCCTCGGCATCGGGCGACGAGTGGGCGACCACGTTGCCGGTGCGGTCGACGAAGCACGCCTGCGTAACCTCGGGGCTCTCGTGCTTGAAGGTGGCGACGAAGGCGCGCAGCCGGTCGAGATCGTCGGCGAGCAGCGCATCGGTGCTCGACAACGCGATCAGCTCCGCGCTGCCGATCGCGCTGCCGATCATCTTCTCGCGCAGCTCGCGGTCGTGGGTGACGCCGCTGACGATCGACGGGATCGCGATCGCCGCGATGACGAGCCCGAGGACGAGAACGCTGATGCGGATGCCGAGCCGCGAGCGTCGATTCATCACCACGCGTCGATCACTCCGCCGTCAGCAACGCATAGCCGTCGTCGCCCGGCCGCTTGCCGTCGATCTTCAGCACCTTCACGCCCTCGGGGATCTCCGACGCAAGCACCGTCGTGATGGCGCCCGCGGACTGCGTCACGAACTTGGCGGCCGCTCCGCTGTCCTTCACGATGGTCGGGATCGCCGGGATGCGGCCGGCGTGGAGACGGGCGACGAAGAGCTTGCGCGGCTCCTGCTGCTCGACGCCGTGCGGGACGATCGCCGGGCGTGGCGCCGCGAATC
>CAYRQC010000459.1:0-11828 GCA_964426265.1 uncultured Phycisphaerales bacterium
CCCCGGAAGGCAGAACGCGGACGTCGAGCTGTCCGAAAGGATGATCTGGAAACTTCCGGTGCCGGTTTGCGACTCGAGGATCAAGGAGGCGCCGAGCGGCCCTGCCCCGGCCGCCGCCGCGGCCAACTGCAACCCGAAGTCGATCCCTCCGAGCGTGCCGAGGTCCGAGAGCACCACGCGTTCGCCCGCGATCCCGGACGCCGGTGCCACGTCTTTCAGCGATCTCCCGTTCTCGGTGGACGTCGCAATCGAACCGATCGTCGCGGGGAACGACCGGCCATCGCCGGGTCCGTCGGGGACACCCGTGAAGCTGGCGTGGGCAATCTCGACGACCTCACCCAGTCCGAAGGCCGTCGGCGCGAGCAGCCAAGCGCCCACCGAACCGAAGCCGAGCACCCCCGCCGCCACCGCAATGCACCCGATCCACCTGCGAAGCAACCGTGCGGAACGCTGCTCAACCAATCGTTTCGACATGGAAGGAACCTCGATCTGTTGCCCCGCCAAGAAGCCGAACCACTAGTCGCGAACGAGACCAGTGGACAAGTGGTGGAGTGGGTGAAGGTTGTCGAGCAAACGCTTCCGGGCAAGGTAGCCGAGAAGCATTTCCTCGCAACGAACGCCGGGCTTTTCACCCCACCAGCAGACGGAATGTCTCGAGTGTCGATCCTGAACATGACTATTCGATGACAGCACACGCGGCTGCTCCAGGCTCGCGGCGACCGCCGTCACGCTGGCGACCCGCTGCCGCTGCTGTCTCTTTGCGTGCCTCATCGCTCCGTCGAGGACTCCTCCTCGTTCGGCCCATCACCAGGCGGCTCATCCTTGCCCGGCTCGTCGCCGCGCATGCGCTCCAGCCGCTGGTAGAGATTGCGTAACGAGATCCCGAGCTCCTTGGCGGTCTTTTCGCGGTTGCCTCCGTTGCGCGCCAGCACCTCCTGGATGTAGGTGCGCTCCTGCCGAGCAGTGAACTCCTTCAAGGTGACGACGGGTTGCGGCTCACCCTCGACGGCTGCCGGCAGCTCCGCGCGCAACGCCTCGATCCCGATCTCCTCGCCAAATCGGTGCAACAGCGCGAGCCGGTGCACGGCGTGCTCGAGCTCGCGGACGTTGCCCGGCCAGTCGTACTGCACGAGCCGCCGCCAGGCAGCGGGCGTGAACTGCAGCGGCTGCAACTTCGTCTTCGCACAGATCGCGGCGACGAAGTGCTCGAGCAGCAACGGGACATCCTCACGCCGCTCGCGCAACGGAGGCAAGTGAATTTCCAGGACCAGCAGCCGGAACATGAGATCCTCGCGGAAGCGTCCGGCTGCCACCTCGCCGCGGAGGTCGCGGTTCGACGCGGCCACGATCCGCACGTCCACCTTGCGGCTCGGCCCGCCGCCCAGCCGCTGCACCTCGCCGCGCTGCACCACGCGCAGCAGCTTGGCCTGCAGCTCCAAGGACGCATCACACACCTCGTCGAGGAACAAGGTGCCGCCGTCGGTGCGCTCGAAGAGGCCGGGCTGGTCATCGACCGCGCCGGTGTAGGCACCGCGGAGATGGCCAAACAGCTCGTTCTCGATCAACGAGGGCTGCAGGCTGGCGCAGTTCACCGGCTCGAACGGCTGCTCGCGACGCGGGCCACGTTGATGGAGCGCGCGCGCCACCAGGTCCTTGCCGGTGCCGCTCTCGCCCGAGATCAGCACCGGGAGGTCCGATTCGGCGCAGCGTTCGATGCGTCGCTTCACTTCCTCCATCACGGCACTCTGCGAGACGATCCCCTCGAACTCGAGTGAGTGGGCACCGGCACGGCGGGCGCGCTCGAGCGACGCCTTGACTTCGAGCAATTCCCCCTGGTTCGCGACCAGCAACGACTGCAGGTCGCGGTTGAGGCGCGCGATCTCCTGCTGGGTGCGCTCGAGCTCCTCAGTGCGGGTCCGTACGGCGCCGAGCAGCTCGGTCTTCTCGAGCGCGATCGCGGCGAAGTCGGCGAGGTTCTCGACATAGGCCAGGTCGGAAGCGCGGAAGGCGTCGATGCGCGTCGGGTCGTCGAGGTAGAGCGAGCCCACCACGGCATCGCGGCGGCGCAGCGGGACGCAGAGCACCGAGAGCAGCTTGAGCTGGGAGATCGACGCCGCGTCGCGGAACCGCTCGTCGGAGCTCACGTCGGAGAGCAGCACCGGCTGGCCGTCGCGCGCCACGTTGCGCGCGACCGACGAGCTGAACGCCAGCTCGGGTCGATCGATGTCGGCGGCGTCGAGATGACGCGCGACGCGGACGTCGAGGTGGCCGCCGCGGGCGAGGATGAGGAAGCCGCGCCGCGCACGCGTCGCGTCGATCGCGTGGTCGAGCAGCACGCGCAGCAGCTCCTCGCCGTCCAGCGTGGCGCTGATCGACTTCGCCACCTGCATCAGCCGCTCGAGCGAGGCGAGGCGGTCGGCAAGGTCGGGATCGTGCCCCCGCTGGTCGGCATGCCGGCGCCGCAGCAGCGCGGCCCGCCGGGCGAGCGGCCGGTGCCCCGCGCGATGCGCCAGCTCCTCCGCCTCTTCGAGCAGCCGTGGGTCGCCGAGCGCCTGCCCGAGCGCGAGCGCCGCCTCCGACTTCAGCGCGCTCCACCCGGGCGCTTGCACCTCCGCATAGCACTGACGCGCGCGCGCGAAGTGCCCGCGCGTCGCCTCCGCCGGCGAGTGCCCACTGCTCGCGAAAGCAGCAGCCGCAGCGGCGCGCGCGCGCAACGCGACGAGATCGGTCCCTTCGAGCTCGCGAAGCTGCTCTTCCGACTCTTGCGCCAGCTCGACGTGCCGACCGAGCCGATGCCACGCGGAGAGACGGGCGTCGCGCATGAAGAGACGCCGGCGCGGCGACGCCGGAAGCGGCGGGCTCGAAGCGAGCGCGCGCTCGATCGCCTGACGGCTGCCGCCCCACGTCGCCCATTGCAGCCGGAACTCGGCGAGGACGTGGCGCAAGTCGTCGCTCGCCGCAGCCAGCGGGTCGGCCGCGAGCTGGTCGAGCAGGTGCCGCGACCCTTTCGCCTTCCCTTCGCGCACCAGGATCTCGCTGCGAAAGAGCTCCGCGATCCAGGCGCCGCGCGCGTCGTCGATGGTGCGCGCGATCCGGATGCTCTCGCCAAGCGCCGCATGCGCCGCCGCGAAGTCGCCCTCGTTGAGCGCGACGTGCGCCTGGATCAGCTCGATCCGGCGCAGCACGGTCGGCCGATTCATCGCGTGCGCGATCTCTCGCGCGCGCTGGATCTCCTGCTTGCACTCGACGAAGCGGCCGAGATCGAAGAGCGGGTTGGCGAGATTCTGGGCATGGATCGACTCCTGCTGGCGATCCCCGAACGCGATCGCGGTGGCGAGTGCGTTCCGGAAGAGGCGCACCGCCAGCTCGGTCCGACCGCAGTCCTCCTCGAAGCGCGCCAGGTTGCCCTCGAGCGTCGCGACCTGGAGTGGTTGACCGGTGGCACGCGCGGCAACCAATGCAGTGTCGAACTGCTGGCGCGCGTTGCCGAAGCGGCCGAGGCGCCAGAGCGTGACCGCGTGGATCGTCAGCAGGCGGTGGGTTCCGCCATCGCCGGCCACGCGCGCGTCGGCGAGTGCGATGCGGCAGACCGCCTCTGCCTCCGCATCACGCCCGAGCTGGTGGAGGAGGTAGGCGCGTAGCGCGCTCGCGCCGGGAGCCCGCAAGCCAAGGCCATCCGGTGCGCCGTCGAGCCGCGCGAGCGCATCGCGCTGCCGGCCGCAACGGTCGAGGGCGCGCGCGTGCTCGACCAGCGCGCGGCCGCGTTCGGCCTCCAGCGTGAGCTGTTCGACCAACGGCGCCAACCACTGTTCGGCGGCGGCGTGCGAGCCGCGACGCAGCTCGACGATCCCACGCACGAGCGTCGCCGTCGTTCGCGCGGGCGCATCGCCACTGTCGGTCAGGAGCTCCCGTGCGACGGCATCACCCTCGGTGAGCCGTTGCGCATCGATCAAGGCGAGAGCGTGGGTGGCCAGCTCGCGCGCGGCCGCCGCCGACTCACGCGCGGCACGGAAGGCGTGGCGCGCGCGTCGCAGCGGCAGATCGGGGAGATCGTCGCGCGCCGCGAGCAGCGCCGCCGCCGCCGCCGCCTCGAGGACCCGTTTTCGATCCGGCGCGAGATCCGCCAGCACGAGCGCTGCGACACCGCCCTCGGCGCACCGCCACCGGCCGTTCGATGGCTGGACCAGGCCGGCGTTCACCAATGCCGCGAGCTCGCCCTCATCGAAGAGCGGGACGAGCGCCGCGATCTCGCCCACGCCCGACTCGACGCCAAGGACCGCAAGCGCCTCGAGGAGCGCCCGGCGGGACACGGGCAGCGTGGAAAGGCGGCGGCGGACGACGTCGAGAAGATCGCCCTTCGCTCCCGACAGGTCGACGCGCGACGGATCGAAATGGAGCCCGCCGAAGTCGCGCGTGAGCGCGACCGACTCCACCGCGTAGCAGAGCATCTCGACCACGCGCGCGAGGTCGACCGTGCTGCCGGCACCGGCCCCGATGAAGCGGGCGAGTGGCTCCTCCAGCTCCCCGCCCATCCACTCCGGAAACGCCCGCGCGAGCTCTTCGCTCGAGATCGGCCGCGGCGAGAGCGTCCGCAGCTCCTCGGTCAGCGGAACGGCGGCGGTGATCGCGTCATTGGAGCGCGCCTCGCCACATCCCGAGGCGACGATCTCGACCCTGGCCCGCAGCAGGTAGCTGAGGAGCGCCTCGTTCTCGCTCGAGCAACGATCGACCTCTTCGAGGAAGAGCGCCACGCGCCGCGGCAGTTCTCCGCGCTGGAGCCGGGCAAGAAGCTCTTCTTCCGATGGCAAGGGCTGCGGGACGAGCGCGGAGAGCTGAGCGAGGAGGGCGGCGCGCGGTGTGTCCGCTCCCGTGTTCGCCGCAAAGTTCACGACCAACGGCCACGCCTCGCCGAGCAATGCCAGCGTCCGCAGCTCCCGCAGCAGGTCCTCGCGACCCACCTGGGTTGGCGCGGTCACCCAAGTCACGGTGCCGCCGTGGCGCACGTCGCCCGCCACCAGCCGCTCGCTCCAGAGTGGATCGAAGGGCGGCACCGAGCGGACGCGACCGAGCAACGTGCGCAGCGTGGTACGCGGAAGCGGTTCGGGCGCGGCGCGCGAAAGGTCGGCGAGCACCTCCGAGGCGTGGGCCGATCGGCGCAGCGGCTCCTTGGCAAGCAGCCGGGCGACGATCTCGCGAAGTGGAGCCGGTGCACGGAACTCAGGTGGAAAGACGACTGGCTGCTCGAGGTGCGCGTGCGCCCATGCCGTCGCATCCGCGGCCTGGAACGGACGTTCGCCCGCCCACAGCTCGAAGAGCACGACCCCAAGCGCGTAGAGATCGGTGCGATGGCTCGCCGGCGCCCCATGGAAGAGCTCGGGCGCGAGATAGGGCAGCGAGCCGGCGGGAACGGTGGTGCCGGACAACGTCGCGAGACCGAAGTCGATCAGCACGACCTGCGGCTCCGCCGCGCCCTCGACCTCCCCGACGTCTTCGACCAATAGGTGCTCGGGCTTCAGGTCGCGGTGGACGATGCCGCGCTCGTCGAGCAGGGCGAGGATGCGGAGCAGGTCGGCGACGGCGCGTTGCTGGCGGTCGAGCGGGGCGTCGCGCAGCGCCGCGAGCCAAGGACGCCCGCGCCCCAGCTCGGCCGTGAAGAGGAAGTCACCCGTGGCCGAGTCGGCGCCGAGCTCCCAGACACGCGGGATCCCGCCGAAGCGGAACGCCTGGAGCCGGCGAAACTCCTCGACGACCAGGGCCGCTCTTGCGGCGGGCACCCGCTTCAGCGCGAGCGGAGCACCGCCGCGCGCGCGATCGATCACCCGGTGGACGCGCGCCGTCTCGCCACCGCCGAGCAGCTCCAGCGGCTGGTAACGACCGGCGATCAGGTCGCTCACCTCGCCCATCAAGGGCCCCATGCCGTCGCGCCAACGTCGGTTCAAAGACGGGCCGGGATTGTACGGCTCGGCAGCGCGTAAGCTCGGTGGGTGAACCCCTACCTGGCGGTGCGCGTTGCCCCGACGCCACTTCCCGGGAGCGGAGTGAGAGTGAGGACGCGATGAATCGACGAGCTCGATCGGCCCCTCGCGGCGTGCTGGTTCCCGGCCTCTTCCTGGTGCTCGCCGCCGCGCTGCACGCGGACGTGGTGACGCTGAAGAGCGGCGACAAGCTCGAGGGGAAGGTGCTCTCGGAGACCGCGACGACGATCCGGCTCGAGACGCCGTTCGGCACCACCGACATCGAGCGGTCGCGCATCGCCAAGATCGAGAAGGGGCAGACGCCCAAGGAGATCTTCGCCGAGCGCAAGGGGAAGCTGAAGGCCGGAGACGTGCCGGGGCGCTGGGAGCTGCTGGTCTACGCCAAGGAGAACAAGCTCACCAAGGAGTGGAAGAAGCTGCTCGACGAGATCCTCGTGCTCGACCCGAACCACGAGCTCGCGAATCGCGAGATCGGCAAGATCCAGTACGACGGCAAGTGGTTCACCAAGGAGCAGCTCGAGAAGTACCAGGAGGAGGAAGGCAAGAAGATGATCGCGGCCGGCTACGTCCGGTACGACGGCCGCTGGATGAAGGAAGAGGAGGCCATGACGGCGCAGGGCTTCGTCATGGTCGAAGGCAGGTGGATCAGCAAGGAGGAGCTCGAGCGCCTCCAGGCAGTGCGCGACTGGAAGGAGACCTATGGCAACGAGCTGCATGTGCTCACGACCGAGCACTTCGAGCTGCGCACGGCGCTGCCGCCGGAGGAGTTCCAGGAGCTGATCGACATCTGCGAGGAGACCTACGCCGCATTCGTCGCGCTGGCGAAGCCGGATGCGACCGAGCTCAAGTTCATGGATCCGGCGAAGAGCCTCTACTCGCGCATCTACATCTATGTGCACGAGGCGCCCGGCGACGTCACGAAGTTCATCGAGTCGGGCTATATCAAGCGTCACTACGTCTCGCAGGAGACGAAGGACAACCACCGCGACTCCGACAACTTCGCGGTCTATTTCCCGATCCCGATGATCGTGCTGTGCGAGGGACGCCATCTCAAGTCGACCGACTCGCGCGAGCTGAACCAGACGGGGATGGCGCTGGTGCACCTCGGGCAGGTGCTGCTGCGGAGGTTGAAGCGCGGCGGCGGCTTGCCGGGCTGGGCGGAGTGTGGCATGGGCCACTGGGCCGAGGGCGAGTTCAACGGCTACGCGACGCTTTCGATCATCGAGTATCCGCACTACGAGCCGTTCATCGACAAGTGGACGCCGGACGGTTGGGAGAACTTCCCGCGCTGGAAGGACAACCTCGCCGATCCGGCGACGGTGGCCAGTCTGCCATCGCTCACCGAATTGATGGAGAAGCCGGTCGAGGAGCTGCGGGTCGCCGAGGAGGCGAAGTCGTGGAGCATGGTCCTCTACCTGCTCGAGACGCACCCCCAGAAGTTCTTCGATTTCGTGCGCGCCTCGAAGACCAAGTTCCACGACGAGCTGGTCACCAACAGCACCGCCTTCCAGGACGCCTTCGCGCCCGAAACACCGGCGCAGATCGACGCCGGCTGGCAACAGTGGGTGAAGACGATGTCGAAGGGCGACGTGACGCCGAAGGCGCCCTCGGCGCCGCTCGGTGGCGCGGACGGGGGCAAGAAAGACGGCGGCAATCGCTGAGCGGTCCCGCTTCGGACTGCGCTACCCCAGCCGGCATTACCCGAGCCAGCATCACCCGAGCCAGCATCACCCCAGCCAGCATTACCCCAGATAGAGCAGCACGATCGCCTCGCCGGCGTCAGCGAACGTCACGTGAACTGCCATCCGGTTGGCGCGGATGAACGCACGGTTGCCGATGCGCAGGTGCGCCACCTCGTGGCCGTCGAGCAGCGCACCGGCGGCCAGCAGCTCGCGTTCGTCTCCGGCGCGCAAGGTGATCCAAAGCGTCTCGCGACCGTCGGCGCGGCGGCCAACGAAAGCGACGCGGCCGCCTTCGTCGATCGACACGCCGGGCTCGAGCGCGGCGAAGCCGGAGTTTTCGTCGATCAGCACGTCGGGGAGCGTGCCGTGGTTGCTGCTCCGACAGACGCACGAGGAGCCGCCGCGCGTGTGCGCCACGAAGGCGACCGTGCCGACGCGGTTCAGCGCGGGAACCTCGAAGCTCACGAAGCGCTCGCCGGTCTCGGCGATCGACGTCGGCACGCCGCGGACTTCGAGGGCATCGCGCAGCAGCGACCAGCCGCGCACGCGACGCGACGCGCAATAGGCGACCATGCCGGCATCGTTGAAAGCGAAGCCGTCCTGCAGGTCGAGCAGCGCGCCGTGCGTCCGCCCGATCGGGAGCAGCTCGCCGACCCGATCGAGGAAGAGGCCGGCCTCGAGCCGCGCCTGCAAGCCGTCGTAGGTCATGCGCGTGGGCGGCGGGAGCGTGTCGGGATCGGCGCGGGCGACGGGATCGGCTGGCTTCGCGCCGTCGGCCGGCACGCGATCGGGATGACCGGGCGGATCTTCGGTGGCGTGGAAGACCACGTGCTGACGGGCGTTGATCGCCGCGGTGTCGCCGAAGTCGCGGAACGCCTCGCCCGAATCGGCGACGAACGCGAGCTGGTGCTCGAAGCCGCGTGCGACCAGGACCGCGCGTCCACCTTCGGCCAGCGTCGCACTGAACGCGACCTGGAACGAGTCGTTGACCGTCGGTCGCGCGCCGATGAGCTCGACGTGCCAGGTGTCGACACCGTCCCGGATCGGGTTACCCGCTTCGACGACGGTCTTGGCCTGACCACCCGACGTGGCAAAGAGCGCGTGGTGCCGGTTCTCGAGGGTCGCGTGGAAGGCCACCAAGCCTGCGCTGCAAGCCGACGGCTCGCCGAGTGCCGCGAGCTGCGGCCCATAGGTCGTCGCGACGACCACCGGTCGCACCGGCAGCGGCGCAATCGGCGGCAGCTCTTGCGCCCGCGGCGCCAGCGGTCCGAACCCGCTGGCGAGCAACGCCGAGCCGAGCGCCAACCACGAGCGAGCGGCGACCCGCATTCTCAATGGATTAGCTCTTCGCGGCCTCGACCGGCTTCGCGCTCTCGATCGCCTCGAAGTGGAGCTCCTCGCCCACCACCGACACGCGCACCAGATCCTTGCCGCGGAAGTCGCCGCGCAGGATGAATTCCGACATCGTGTCCTCGAGCTGCCGTTCGACGGCGCGGCGCAACGGCCGCGCGCCGAAGTCGAGGTTGGTCCCCTTGTCGATCAGGTACTCGCGCGCCGCGTCGGAGATCTCGAGCACCAGCCCCTTCTCCTTCAGGCGGTCCTGCACTTCGTGGAGCTGCACCTCGAGGATCGCGGCCATGTCGGTGCGCGTCAGCGCGTGGAAGACGATCACCTCGTCGAGCCGGTTCACGAACTCGGGCCGGAAGAACTTCTCGATCTCGACCATCAGCTGGTCGCGCATCGCGTCATAGGCGTGGCTCGCCGCCGCCTTGTGGAAGCCGAGCGAGCTCTGGTTCTTGATGATCGAGGCCCCGATGTTCGAGGTCATGATCAGCACGACGTTGCGGAAGTCGATGTTGCGCCCGAACGAGTCGGTGAGGCGCCCCTCCTCCATGATCTGGAGGAGCATGTTGAAGATGTCGCCGTGCGCCTTCTCGACCTCGTCGAGCAGCACCACGCGGTAGGGACGGCGACGCACCTTCTCGGTGAGCTGGCCGCCTTCCTCGTAGCCGACGTAGCCGGGCGGCGCGCCGACCAGGCGCGACGCGTTGTGCTTCTCCATGTACTCCGACATGTCGATCTGGATCAACGCTTCCTCGTTGCCGAACATGAACTTCGCGAGCTGCTTGCAGAGGTGCGTCTTGCCGACACCGGTCGGACCGAGGAAGAGGAAGCTGCCGGTCGGGCGCTTGGGGCTCTTCAAGCCCGAGCGCGCGCGGCGGATCGCGCGCGAGATCGCCTTGATCGCCTCGTCCTGCGAGACGACCGCCTTGTGGAGCTCGTCCTCCATGTGGAGCAGCCGCTCGGCTTCGCCCTTCTCGAGGCGCGTCACCGGGACGCCCGTGATCTTGGCGACGGTCTCGGCGATCACGTCCTCGTCGACCGTGCCGTCGACCTCCTTGCTGCTCGCGCGCCACTGCTTCTGCAGCTCGTCGCGCTGCTTGCGCAGCTTGTCGGCCTGGTCGCGCAGGTAGGCGGCGCGCTCGAAGTCCTGCGCCGAGACGCAGTCCTCCTTCTCCTTGTCGAGCAGTGCGATCTTCTCGGCGAGCTCCTTGAGGTCGCTCGGCTGCGTCAGCGCCTTGAGCCGCACGCGCGCGCCGGCCTCGTCGAGCACGTCGATCGCCTTGTCCGGCATGAAGCGGCCGGTGATGTAGCGGTTGGCGAGCTCGACCGCGAGCTCGAGCGCGCCGTCGGTGATCTGCACGCGATGGTGCGCCTCGTAACGGTCGCGGAGCCCCTTCAGGATCTCGAGTGTCTCCTCGCGCGTCGCCGGCTCGACGATGACGGTCTGGAAGCGGCGCTCGAGCGCGCCGTCCTTCTCGATGTACTTGCGGTACTCGTCGAGCGTCGTCGCGCCGACGCACTGCACCTCCCCACGCGAGAGCGACGGCTTCAGCACGTTGCTGGCGTCGATCGCCCCTTCGGCACCACCGGCGCCGACCAGGGTGTGCAGCTCGTCGATGAAGAGGATGATGTTCTTCGCGCGGCGGACCTCGCTCATCACCGCCTTGATGCGCTCCTCGAACTGGCCGCGATACTTGGTGCCGGCGACCATCATCGCGAGGTCGAGGACGACGATCCGCTTGTCGGCGAGGATCTCGGGCACGCTGCCGGAGACGATGTCCTGAGCGAGCCCTTCGACAATGGCCGTCTTGCCGACTCCCGCCTCGCCGAGCAGCACCGGGTTGTTCTTGGTGCGCCGGCAGAGGATCTGCATGACGCGCTCGATCTCGCGGCGGCGGCCGATCACCGGATCGAGCTTGCCTTCGCGTGCGAGCGTCGTGAGATCGCGGCCGAACGCGTTCAACGCCGGCGTCTTGCCCTTGGCTCCGCTCGGCGCGCCCGACGCTTCGGGTGAACCACCTTCGCCCTGGTTGCCGCCGGCATTCGCGCCGCCGCCCGTCGCCCCCTCTTCACCGCCACCGGAACCGGCGGCGTTCGGACCCTCGGCACCACCGGGCGACTGGCCGTAGCGCGGATCGGCGCCGAGGAACTCGAGGATCTCGTCGCGCACCTCTTCGAGCTTGACGCCGAGGTTCAGCAGCACGCGCGCGGCAATCCCCTCGTTCTCCTTAATCAGCCCGAGCAGCAGGTGCTCGGTACCGATGTAGTTGTGGCCGAGGTTGCTCGCCTCTTCGACCGCCAGCTCGAGCACCTTCTTCGCGCGCGGCGTGAACGGCAGGTTGCCCTGCGTCACCATCGTCGGGCTGCCCTTGACGATCTTCTCGATCTCGGTGCGGATCCGCTTCAAGTCGATGCTCATGTTCTTGAGCACGTTGGCGGCGACGCCGCTCCCCTCCTGCACCAGGCCGAGCAGGATGTGCTCGGTCCCGATGTACTCGTGGTTCAGGCGCTGCGCCTCCGCCTTCGCGAGGCCCATCACCTTGCGGGCACGGTCGGTGAATCGATCAAACATGGTGTCCTCGGTGCGGCGAAGGGTGGTCAGGCGGGATCGGTCGGATCGGCGGCGTTGGTTCCGGCGTCGTCATAGCGTGGCGAGCGGAGGGCGGCAGCTCAACTGCCGAGAGCGCCATCCACACCGCTCGGCCGCCGATCGGGAGGCAAGCGGCGCGCCGTCAAGTTCACTGGTACCTGCGAGCGCCGGCACGGCGCGCCACCCGACAGGATGGCGGAAACCCTTACGCCGATGCGACAAGACGACGGCAGTCAT
>CAYRQC010000460.1:0-3341 GCA_964426265.1 uncultured Phycisphaerales bacterium
CCTGGACGGTCGCATGATCAATGCGGAGTTCGGAGGCGGAAAGCTGATCTGCGGTCACGGCATCGATGCCGGCGATGGCCGTTGCTTGGCCCGTTGGTACCAGATCGCGAACAACCTCTGGCCGAAGGCGGGTGCCATTCCGACCCTCGACATGAGTGGCAACGTCGACCTCGGGCCGGGCGTCTACACCTACTATCCCGGTGTCGCGCGGCAGTCGACCGGTGAGATCGGCATCACTTGCGCCTACTCGTCGGCGAACGAGTACGCCGGACTCGCGGTCGCCGTGCACCGCATCACCGACGCCAATGGCGTGGTCGGGCTCATCGAGCGCGTGAAGTACGGCACCGGGAGCGCGAGCGGTCGTTGGGGTGACTACTTCGACACCTGCATCGATCCGAGCGACTCGACCAAGTTCTGGGGCGTCGGCGAGTACCCCAACTGGACGACGTACATCGCCGACTTCGACGGGGTGCCGACGACGCCGACGACCGGCGTCCTCTACTCGCTGCGGGCGCCGCTCACACTCGGCGGGATCTACTTCGAGGCGGGAGACATCGTCCACCTCGATCCGATCACCGGCCTCACCTCGATGTACTTCGACATCAGCGACCAGATTGCCACGCCGACGCCCAACATCGACGCCTTCTGTGTGCAGTCGGACGGGACGATCTTGATCTCGTTCGACAACACGACGTCGGTTCCGGGGCTGAGCGGCGGGCCGAGTGGCACCACCGTCGAGGACGAGGACGTCGTCAAGTTCACGCCGACCGGCCTCGGCGACGTCACGGCGGGGAGCTGGACGTTCTACTTCGACGGCAGCGACGTCCAACTCGGTCAGCCGAGCGAGGACATCGACGCGCTCGCCGTCGACGCCGCCGGCAACCTGTGGATGTCGTTCGAAGGCGACTGGTCGGTCAACGGCGGCGCCATGGCGGGCAAGGACGAGGACATCCTCCAGTTCACCGCGACGTCGCTCGGCAAGGTCACTGCCGGCAGCTGGTCGTGGATCCTCTATGGTCTCGACGCCGACGTGAAGCTCGGTCAAGTCGGCGAGGACACGGACGCGCTCGACTACGACACGGCGAGCGGCACGCTCACGATCTCGACCGATGGCAACTTCCAGGTGCCGAGCAACATCACCGGGCAGAACCGCGACCTGCTGCAGTTCACGCCGACCGCGCTGGGCTTCAACCCGGCGGGCACGTGGCTGGTGACGCTCGATGGAGATCTCTACGGGCTGGCGGCGTCGGACATCGACGGGCTCGAGATCCTGCCGTAGGGCGCGAGCGCTGTCTTGTCGCGGGGGAGGCGGGCCCTCCCCCGCGTCGGCCGCGACACGCGGCCTCCCCCGCCGCGCCGCCAGATGGGCGGCGCGGCACCTGCGGTGCCGGGGCTGATCCCGACACCGCTCGTGCGGTGGGGAGGCGGGCCCTCGCCGCTTTCCAATCGTCGTCGACCTTGCTCTCATCCGCGCCCCATTCAGGAGGATGCTGTGCCGCGCAAGATCGAGATCGCGTGGTACTACCACCGCGCGGGCTGAACGGGCTGCATCAAGGCCCAGGAGTTCCTGGGCACTTTCGAAATCGTCGTGCACGAGAAGATCGACGCTCGCAAGGTGCGACTCGGCCCGAGCGATCTCGAGCCGGTCCTCGAGGGAGCGAAGACACTGCTCGTCTCGAACGGACGTTCGGTGACCAGCTACGACCTGACGAAGAGAGTGCCCGATCGCGCCGACATGCTGGCGCGGATGATCGGTCCGACCGGCAATCTGCGGGCGCCGACGATTCGCCGCAACGGCCTGGTGGTGGTCGGCTACCACGCGGACTCGATGGGTGAGCTGACGGCATGAGTGAGATGCGTGACCTGGGTGGCGCACGTGACCTCGTGGAACGAGTGGCATGAGTGGCATGAGTGGCATGAGTGGCATGAGTGGTATGACCGCGGAGTCCGGGCTTTACCTGAAGCCACTGCTGCTCGGAATGATGCAAAACCAGGTCTACCTGGTCGGCTCGCGCAAGACGCGCGAGTGCCTGGTGGTCGACCCGGCGTGGAACATCAGCGCAATCCTGCGTGCCGCCGAGGCCGACGGGATGACGATCGTCGGCGCGCTCGCGACGCACTACCACCCCGACCACATCGGCGGTGATCTCTTCGGCCACTCGATCGAAGGGCTCGCGCAGCTTCTCGAGCGGCGCCCCGTCCCGATCCACGTGAACCGCCACGAGGCCGCCGGTGTCGCGCAGGTGACGGGGCTCTCGGCGGATGATCTGGTCGTGCACGACGGCGGCGATCAGATCGAGGTCGGCGACGTGACGGTCAAGCTGCTCCACACCCCCGGCCATACGCCGGGCAGCCAGTGTTTCCTCTGTCACGGCCATCTCGTCTCCGGCGACACGCTCTTCTTTCGCGGTTGCGGTCGCGTCGACCTCCCCGGCGGCAATCCCGAGCAGATGTGGAAGAGCCTGAACGGCGTGTTGAAGCGGCTGCCACCCGAGACGATCGTCCACCCCGGCCATCAGTACGGCCCCGTCGAGGCCTCGACGATCGGCGAGGAGATTCGCGAGAACCCGTACCTCAACGTGCCAAAGCTCGAGGACTGGCTCGGCAAGATGGGCCGCGGCTACTGATCCGAGGGTCGACTCGTCGATTCAATGTGCGGTTTCGTTCGTCGTACCGAACCCGGATCGGTACGCCGATGTTTTCCGCACCCATCGACGGAATACCGATCGAGGGTGGTACGGCGGGCAAGGCACGAGGGGAAACGTGACGGTGGCAACGACCGGCGAGATCGCGCTCGAGCTCGAGCAGGTTGCCAAGGCGTGGCGCGGCGGCGCGGCGCTCGCGGGCGTCGACCTCGCGGTGCCGCGCGGAGCGGTGGTCGGGCTGGTCGGCACGAGCGGCGCCGGCAAGACGACCGCGATGCGTGTGGCACTCGGGCTGCTGCGGCCCGATCGCGGCACGGCCCGCGTGTTCGGTGAGCCGGCGGCCATGGTCGCGCGCCACTCGGGCCGCGTCGGGCTGTTGCTCGATGGCGCGGCGCTCGAGCCGGGGCTCACGGTCGCCGACAATCTCGAGTTGCATGCGCTGCGCCACGGCCGGCCGCGAGTCGATTCGCGCGCGTTGCTTGATCGGCTCGAGCTCGGGGCCCTCGTCGCTCGGCGAGCCGGTCGCCTCTCGCAAGGGGAATCGATCCGCGTCGCGCTCGTGCGCTCGCTGCTGCTCGCGCCCGACCTGCTGGTGCTCGACGAGCCGGTCGCGCACCTCGATCCGGCGCTCGCACGCATCGCGCTCGACCTGCTGGCCGACGCGGCGCGGTCGCGCAACGCCGCCGTGCTCGTGTC
>CAYRQC010000461.1:0-14686 GCA_964426265.1 uncultured Phycisphaerales bacterium
GGGTAAGCCCGCCGATCAAGGGCAGCTCCTGTGAGTCGAGCAGGTGGATCGCACCACCCTTTCGCTGGAGGTGGCGCTCGGCCGCGTCGATCAGGCGCGGGATGAGCGGCCGGCGTTCCGCTGCCAGCCACGGTGATGGGCGCGTGGCGCCGGAGATGGTCGCAAACCACGGCCGGTCGATCGCGGGTTCGCGGTCGGCAAACGCCGCAACTCGGTTGAGCGCGCGCTCGAAGGTTCGCGTGCCGGGGCGGCCGAACGCCGCGTTCACGCCGATCGCATCGACGTCGAAGGTGAAGGGCTGGCGGAGCCCGTGGAGCGCCGACCACCATTGGACATCGGGGCCCGCGACGCGGCCGAGCACGATCGCGAGATCGGGACGCTCGCCGTGAAGTGCGCGTGCGACGGCGCGCAGCACTCGCACGTAGCCTTGCGGGTCGACGTCCCGCGAGAAGTCGCCCGGTCGGTTCGCCGCCGGAAAGAGCTCGAGGAAGCGCAGCGAATCACCACCGGCGCGCGCGATCGCCAAAGCGATGTCAGCGACCGCCTGCGGATGCGCTGCCACCGGTTGCACCGCGAGCGGCGGGCGCTCGAGCGCGATCACCGGCTCGAGCCCAGCGGCGCGGCTCGCCGTCACGAGCGCGGTGACTCGATCGAGCGCCAGCACGCCGGGCGCCGGCTCGAGCAGCGCCCACGGCACGCTGAACCGGAGCCAGCCGACTCCGAGCGCCGCGGTGCGATCGATGCGGCTCTGGGTTTCGACACCGAGATCGTGCGACGCGGCGTCCCCGCTCGCAGTGAAGAGCCCCGGATCGTCGATGCCGACCTGGCTCGCGGGCAGTCTCCGCGTCACTCGCCGCAGCGTCACCTCGCGCAGGGCGACGGCGCCGCCGCGCACCTCCAGCTCGATCGTCGAGGGAGCCGTCAACTCGTTTCCGTGCAGCCGCAGCGGCGTGCCGTCGAGCGGCAGCTCGCGATCACCCGCCTTCGTACGCAATGCGACGATGGTTGCGGGCGAAGCCGCGCGCCCATTCACCGTCACCTCGTACTCGGCACTGGGTTGCATCGCGAAGACTGGACTCGCGACGAAGGTCAGTGCCGCGATCTTGGTGGCGGGCGCGGTCGAGACCACGAGCAGCGCGGCAGCATCCTCCGCGCGGCGAAACTCGAGGGTTGCACCGGCGGCGGTTGCCTCAGGCGTCCGGCCCGCAAGCGTGAGCCCGCCCTCGGCGGCGTCGGCACGCCAGACCATCTCGTCCCGCGTGACCAGAATGCGATCGGGAGCGAACGAATCGGCGAGCATCGGCTCGGTTGGCCACAGCCGATCGGCGAGGTTGCTCTCTTGCCCGGTGTGCAGCAAGTCCGTGAAGCGCCGCGTGGCGTCGATGTAGGTCCGGCCGTGCTCGAGCGTCGCGCACAGCGCCGTGCCGTCGTGCATCTGGTTCCACGACTCGAGAATCACCAGGCGCGGCCGCGCGTGCAGCAGCAGGGTCCAATCGGCGGCGTAGGTGGCGCCGGCCCGCCGCGGGCGGACGAGACCGTTCTCCGGCAGTGGATTGGGGTCGAATCCCGGTCCGATCGACGCGATCTCACCTGCGTTCTGCGGTCCGAGGAGGGCGCTGCCGAGGCGGCACACCGGACGCTCGGTGGCGGCCCACGAGCGATCGAAGACGAATCTCAACGGCTCGCCGCAGCGGTCGGTGAGCTCGCGCGCGAGGGAATCGACGAAGCCCTCGGGCCGTTCGGCGATGGCCGCCGTGCTTCCGACGACGACGAGCGGCCCGCCGTTCCAGCGCGCGCGATCGGCCGCCGGAATGGCCGTCATGTAGAGCTCGATCGGCGTGACCAGCGCGGCACGATCGGTGGCCTCGCTGAGCCGCAGCTTGGCGACCGACGAAGCTCCCTCCCCGCCGGCGTGGTCGATTGCGGCGAGCAGCGGATCGAGCAGCAGCCCGAGGCGAATCGGCGTCGCCCCGGCCGATCGCCGCTGCTCGAGCGCGGTTCGCAGTGCGGCGAGGAGCGCCTCGAAGCGACTGGGCGCCGGAACATTCGCAACCAACAGCGCATCGATCCCCGCGTCGGCCGCGTCGTCGAGCTCGTCGCGCAGCCATTCGATCGACTCGGGATGGACTCGCTCGGGCATCACGAAGTGGTGGCGCAGGCGGTCGTGGCCGTCGTGATCCCGGAGATGGCGGTCCGGCGCGTCGTACCAGGCGTAGAACGTCGCGACCACCTGCGGCACTTCGAGCGGCGCGGTGGCCGTCGCCGGTGGTTGTGTCTGTGCCGGTGCCGGAGCCTGGGGTGGCTGCACCGCGAGTCCGCAGCCGAGTCCGAAGCCGATGGAGACGATCAGTTCGGTGGCCATCCCGTCGATTCTCGCACGGCGAGCCGGCGGCCGGCCGCTCGCGTAGCATCGAACCGGTGACCGCGTCCCACGACTCCGCTCGCACGTTCGATGACCTGGCGGCACGGCTCGCCGAGCGACTGAAGCGGCCGCTCCCAGGTCAGCCGGCTCAGCTTGCGATGGCGCCGCGTCCGCGGAGTGCGCCAGTGGCCGGTGTCGATCCCGCGCGCCCAATCCCGGCGGCGGTGCTCGCGCTGCTCTATCCGGGAACGAGCGAACCACACCTCGTGCTCACCCGGCGGACGACCCGTGTTGCCGCGCACAAGGGGCAGATCTGCCTTCCGGGAGGCGTACTCGCGCCTGGCGAGACGGCGCTCGACGCGGCACTGCGCGAGACGCGGGAGGAGATCGGCGTCGATGCCGCGGCATTGCGAGTGATCGGCCGCCTCACTCCGATCTTCATCCCAGTCAGCGGCTTCCGCATGGAGCCATTCGTCGCCATCGCTCGCAAGCGACCGCGTTTCAGCCTCGCCGCCGATGAGGTGGCGGCGCTGCTCGAGCTTCCGCTCCATCGGCTACTCGATCCTGCGGCGCGTGGCGAGCGTTCGGTGGCGCGCGACGACACCAACGCCGTGATTCCCTACTTCCTTTTCGATGGCCACGAGGTCTGGGGCGCGACCGCGATGGTGCTCGCCGAGCTGGCGGTGCTGCTCGCAGAGGTGGCTGGCGGCTGACGACCCGGAGCCCTCACCGGCCGACGTAGCGGCGTGTGAAGAGCCACCGTGCGAGGCAGCTCGCGACGACAGCGAACCCCAGCAGGACCTCCAGGCAACGCAACATCTCGGGGTGGCCGAGCGAGCGGCCATACCAGAAGAGCCCTTGGTAGGCCGACACCGCCCAGTGGGTGAGCGTGCACTGCATCACGACTTTTGCGGCCGGTGGGAGGTCGAGCATCTGCAGCGGGAACCAGGCGCCGCCCACGGCCGACATCACGAGGATCGCGAGCGTCGACACCCCATCGGCCTGCTTTTGCGTTTTCGCCCACGTGCCGATCAGCATCCCGAACGCGGTGACCGCGAGCAGCACCGCGAGCGTGATCACCAAAAACGTCGGTGCATCCCGCAGCACGTCGACCTTGAAGACGATCGACCCGAACGCGAACAGGAGCACAAGCTGACCGGCGCCGACGATCAGCGCGAAGAGGAACTTGCCGAGCACGATCGCATCGCGATCTGCAGGGGAGAGCAGCAGCCGCACGAGTGTGCCCGACTCGCGCTCGCGCAAGAGCTGCCCAGCGCAGGCGACGAGGCCGAACATCAGCATCATCACGGCGATGCCCGAGACGGTGTGCGCGAGCATGTAGCTCAGCTGCTTGGGGCGTTCCGGTGGCCGGAAGTCCTCGCGCTCGATCGGGACGATCTGCCTCATGAAGTCGTTGATCGAGAAGCCAGGCGGAGCCGCGCTGCCGGCCGCGGTGGCGTTGCGTGCGTGGTTCTCTGCGGCAGGCTTGGCGTCGGCCTCGACCGTCGCCTCGTGCTCGACGAAGAGCTGCCGAACGCCGGCCGTGAAGAACTTGGAGAGCGCCGCGGTGCGCTCGCGCCACTCGCGCAGCATCCGCAACGTGGGCAGCTCGCCCTTCGTGAGGGCCGTCCCGAAGCCGCTCTCGATCAACAGGGCGTGATGGATCTCTCCATCCTCGAGCTTCGTGCGCAGCGCGGCGGCGTCGACCGGCTTCTCGTTTTGGTCGGGTTGCACGTTCACGGTCTGCGCGCCACGCAACGCGGCGACGAAAGTCCGGCTCTGCTCGCTCTGGTCGGCGTCGGCGACCCATACCGTCGCGCGCGAGAAGGCGCTGCCGCCGTCGCCGCCGGCGATCAAGCGGTTCATGAAGCCGAAGACGGTGACCAATATCAGCGGCAGCAGGAAACCGAGCGCGACGCCGGTACGGTCACGGAAGTAGACGCGCAGGTCTTTGCACGCGATGGCCCAGGCCGTCCCAAGAGTCTTCATTCGTCGCGCAGTTTTCGGCCGGTCAGCTCGAGGAAGACCCGTTCGAGGTCGGCCCCGCGATGCCGGCATGGATTGCGAGCTCCGCTGCCGTCCCGATCGCGAGCACCCGGCCGCAATCGAGGATCGCGACGCGATCGCAGAGGCGCTCCGCCTCCTCCATGTGGTGGGTCGTGTAGAGCAGCGTGCGGCCGGCGGCGCGCAGCGCCTGGAGCGCCTCGAAGAGATGGTTGCGCGACTGCGGATCGACACCGGCCGTCGGTTCGTCGAGCAGCAGCAGCTCGGGCTGGTGGAGGTCGCCAGCCGCCAAGTTCAATCGCCGCTTCATGCCGCCGCTGAAAGTCTTGACGCGGTCTCCCGCGCGATCGGCGAGCCCGGCGAGCTCGAGACCGTGCGCCACCGCCGTCTGGAGCGGCGCGCCGACCAACCCGCTCATGCGGCCGAAGAAAACGAGGTTCTCTTTCGCCGTCAAGTCGTCGTAGAGGGCGATCTCCTGCGGCACAGTGCCGGTGCGTGCGCGATCGCCACCGACCGTCGCCGGTGAGAACGGCCGGCCGTCGAGTGCGAGTGCGCCGGCCTGCGCCTGCTTCAAACCGGCGATGCAGGCGATGGTGGTCGACTTGCCCGCGCCGTTCGGGCCGAGCAGGCCGAAGATCTCGCCGCGGTGGATCGTGAACGTCACGCCATCAACGGCGGTGCGGCTTCCATAGGAGTAACGAAGCGCGTCGACGGCGAGCAGTGGTGGGGCAGCGAGGGCGGTCGTGGTCGACACGTTCTGCGTTCTCTCCGTGAGGTTGATCGTTCAGTGCGTGCCGAGCCATTCGGCGAGCGCCGCAAACGCTCGCGGCGCATCGTCAGCTCTCGGGAGTGCCGCCTGCGCCTGCTGCGCGGAGCCGCCGCCGCGCGCCGGTAGCTTCGCCGCGAGTGCCTTGATCGCTTCGCCGGCATGCAGTTCGACATCGGCCGACCGTGCCAACACGAGCTTCGCGCCCGCCTCCTCCGCCACCGCGAGCGCCACCACCAAGCCGGGCTCCGCCGCCACCCGTCGCGCCAGCAGCTGCGCCTCCTCGAACGTCGTCTCGTCGAGCTGCCGGGCGACGAAGCGCACGCGGCCGGTTGGGCCCACCGCGTTCGCCGTCGCGATCAGCTCGCGCGCCGTCGTGTCGAGCCCCGCTTCGAAGAGCTTGCGCGCCCGTTTGCGTGCCGCCTTCTCGCTCTCGACCAGCCGGCGCAGCTGCGGCACCACTTGGTCGGGCGAGGTCGAGAGCTCACGCGCCGTCGCGGCGACGATCTTGCGATCGGCCTCGAGCTGCGCGAGCGCCCTCCCGCCGCAGGCGAACTCGACGCGCTGAAGCCCCTTGGTCCGCTCGCTACCGAGCACGGCGATCAGTCCGACCTCGCCGGTGCGATGGGCATGCGTGCCACCACACGTCGAGACGTCGAAGCCGTCGATCTCGATCAGCCGGATGCGCGCACCGTGAAAGGTCTGACGGCGGATCTGGAAGCGGTCGAGCTCGTCGGCGGCGACGAGGTGGACGCGCAACTCCCGGTCGGAGAAGACGACGTCGTTCGCGATCGCGATCGCGCGTGCCAGGATCGCTTCCGAGAGGCGCGCGTCGACGTCGATCGTCGCGGTCGTCGCGCCAAGGTGGAAGCTGCGAGTCTCGATCTTTCCCGCGCGCACCAGCGCCTGCGACAGGATGTGTTGTCCCGTGTGTTGCTGGAGGTGATCGCGGCGGCGCGCCGCATCGACGCGGCCGTGGAGCGTGGTGCCGACGGCCGGCAGCGGAGCGCCACCTTCCGCCGCACGCGCCGGGTCCGCGGCAACGACGAAGTGGACGACGCGGTCGTCGTCCGTCGCCTGGACCTCCTCGACCTGCCAAGTATCGAGGGTGCCGATGTCGTGCGGTTGCCCTCCGCCCGTGGGATAGAAAGCGGTGCGGTCGAGCTCGATCACGTGGCGGCCGTCCTGCACACCGGCCGCGACGACGCGCGCCTCGAACTCGAGGAGATGCGAGTCGTGGAAGTAGAGGCGCTCGCTCATCGCGAGCCGCTCACTCGAGCGTGAACCACTGCACTTCGACGCGGCGGTTCTTGTCGCTGTCGGTTCCGGCCGGCTCGTCCCAACCGCGGCCGACGGTCTCGATGCGCTCGGGATCGATCTTGTGGCGCTCGATCAGGAGCCGCTTGATCTCGCCCGCGCGCAGCTTGCTGAGCTCGGCCGCCTTCAGCTGCATCTGCCGGACGAACGGCTCGCCGCCCTTCTTGCGGAACTCGTCGATCATCGCGTTGTCGACGTGGCCGCGCAGCAGCACCGTCGAACCTGGGCTCACCTGGAGCAGACGCGAGATCGCGGCGAGGTCGTCGAGGTTCTGCTGGCTCTTCTGGTCGAGCGTCGCCGAGTTGGGCTCGAAGAGGAACCGGATGTCCTTCGAGAGCAGTGGGTCGCCCTCGACCGAAGGACCGGAACCGGTCTGGATCGGCGCGATCGCGATCTTCAGATCCTTCCAGGTACCGGCCGCCTCGATCGCCTTCAGTCCTGCCAAATCGAGGAATCGCTCGCTGTCGGCCGGGTTCTTGATGAGGTCGCTGCCGTAGGCGTAGATCGCCGACTGGTAGATGCTCCCGAAGCTGCCGGCGGCGTCGATCGCGCCCGAGAAGAAGGCGAGATTCTCGGGCAGGTTGGAGAGGTGGACCTTCGCCAGCTCCGACTTGCCGTCGCCCGCCTCCCACTTGAACGCCTTCTCGATCAGCGCGAGGTGGTTCTCGGGTGCGGTGCGCACGCGCTGGTTGCCTTCGAGCAGCCCCTCGACGATGCCGGCGACGACGGCCGGGTTCGCCTTCGCGAAGCCCTTGTTGACGATCAGGATGTCGGCGATGACGAGCAAGTTGCGGTTGGTGGTGAGCAGCGTCGTCTTGCCGCCGGTCTCATCGACGACGTTGGTCGTGAACGGCGCCCAGCTGATGCAGCCGGCCAGCCGGTTGCGACCGGAGTTGACGTCGCGCTGGAAGATGACGCTGGCTCCTTCCGCGTCGGCGCAGTAGACGAGGTTGACCCGGTCACCATCGGGCTTCGAGGCGAGGTCAGGAAGCGTGGCGACACCGATTCCGGCCTCCTGCGCGAGGTAGCGGATGAAGAAGTCGGATTCGGTGAACTGGCAGGTGGCGAGCACCTTGCCCTTGAGCTGGTTGATCCGCTTGATGTCGTTGCGCACGACGACCCCGTCGGCTCCGCGCGAGAAGCCGATCTGCGCCGGCACCACGACCTGGAACTGCCGACCGTAGGCCGCGAGCACGTCGGCGGTGGTCGCCGAGACTCCGATCTTTCCACTGTTCAGCGCCGACCAGCTCTCTTCCTCGGAGAGGGTGATCCGCAGCTTGAAGCCGTGCTTCTTCGCGAACCAGGAGTCGGCGCTCGGCTCGAGGCCGCCGTTGGCGACGATGAGCCCCGCGTAGCCGGCGTACTCCGACAGCTCGACGTCGACGACGCCGTCCTTCATCTCATAGGGTGCGGGCGGCAGGAGACGCGGGATCTCGGTGCGCGTCTCGACCAGCTCGGCATCGGCGGCCAAGCCTTTGAGGCCGTCGTCCTGCGCTCGCGCGAACGTCGCCAACAGGGCGGTGGCGAGCGACACTTGCAAGGCAAGGAAGCGGTTCATCGGATCGTTCACTCCAGCAGCTTGTCGAGGTCGACTGGCGCCGGCGCATTCGGCAACGCTCCCGAGCCTTCCTCAGCCATCGAACCCAGGATCTTCGAGTAGTGGGCGATCTCCGCCTCGGTCGTGCGCAGCTTCTCCAGCTCCGCGACGCCGTGGCTGACGCGCACCTGCTCGAGGTCGATCGCGAGCTTGTCGCGCAGCGTGCTGAGCCGCGCGATGTCGGCCTTCAGCCCACCGGTGATCTGGTCGAGCCGCGCGATACCGTCGTCGTACGTCCTGCGCAGTGGCCCGCGCTCGTCGATCAAACGGCGCATCTCGGCCAGGATCGCCTTCGCCTTGTCGCGTTCGAAAGTGCGGCCACCCATGCGGATGGGCAGCCGATCCTCCTCGTCCGACTTGCGCATCGCGGTCGCCAGCCGCTTCTCGATGTTCTCGAGATCGGCGAGGTTGGTGCCAAAGCCCTGGCGGCGCTGTGCCAGCTCGTTTCTTCTCGCGTCGACCGAGGTGACGCGCTCCTGCCGGGTCGCGACCTGGGCGGCGAGCTCGCCGTCGGCCCAGAGGAGGTAGCCCTCGGGGTCGGCCGCCATCTCTTCGGTCGACCAGCTCGTGCGTCGCGGCGGCTGCGCCGGTTTCACGGGAGCGCCGCCGGCCGGCGCGCGGTCGCCCGCATCGCCGCAGCCGCTGTGCAAACCAGCCGACAGCAGCGCGCCGAGCAGGCCGGCCGCGCGCGCCGCCGGGCGGTGCAGCGCGAGCAGCTCGCGGTTCATCCGTTCAGGAAGGCATCGACGTTCGCGTTCGACGTCGCGCTGCCCGACTCGGCCTGCTTCATCAGCTCTTCGACCGTGCGAACCGGGTTCTCGGCCTGGAGCGCCTCGTTTTCGACGAGGACGTCGTTGACCTGGCCGAGCAGCGTCTCGGTCTCGGCCGTGAGCTGATTGACCTTCACCAGCTCCTTCTGTGCCTTCAGCAGGGTGAGCTTCGCCTTGCTCGCGACGATCTGCGCGCCGAGCTCCATCTCGCGCTTGCCGGTGGTCTCGAGGCCACCCAGCGTCTGCTTCAGCACGTTCTCGAATGCTGCCCGCTCGTTCAGCATCGAGTTCACCTGGGCCTTGAGCTCCGCCTCGCTGTACGCCCGGCCAGCGATGGTGGTCGGCCAGCCCTTGCCACCCGACGCCTCCTTGAAGGCCGTCTTGAAGTTGTCGAGCTCCTTGCCGGCGAAGCTGAGCTTGCCTTGGTAGTCGTCATGCAGCTTTTGCAGCTTCGCCTTGGCGAGCGCGAGGCTCCCCTTGACCTCGCCGAACTTTGCGACGTTGTCGGTCAGCTTGGTGATCGAGTAATCGATGAACTTGACCGGGTCATGGCGGCGCGCCTCCTCGTTCCAACCGCCGAGCTTCTCGATCTTGTCATCGACCTTCGTCGCGAACCCCGGCAGCCACAAGTAGGCGCCGACGCCGACTGCGATCACCAGCAGCACCAGGCCCAGGGCGCGGCCACTTTGTACAGCAGCGCGTGGCGCCGCAGAGTGGCAGGTCGCGACCGGTTGCACCGGCGTGTTCACCGCAGTTTTCGAGTCCATCCCGTGCGTCCTCCCATTGACTGTCATCGTGCTTGACCGCTCGTGGATCACTTTTCTTGATTCGCGCAACGATGCTACAGCGCGGGCGCCGCGCCCGTTCGAATCGCTCCCCGTCGTCTCGCGCTGGCGCGATCAGCGTCCCGACGCGGCACCATCGCGTGTCGCGATGCGCTTTGCGACCGCGACGCCCGATTGCAACGCGCCCTCCATGTAGCCGACGAACGCGTAGCAGACGTGCTCGCCGGCGAAGTGGATGCGACCGTGGCTCTGGCGCAGCAGCGGGCCGACGGTCGTCACCTGTCCCGGTCCGGGGAACGAGTAGCCGGCGAGGGTCCACTCCTCGCTCGGCCAGTCCATGAAACGGGAGCTGACGAACCAGCGCCGCACGTCGGGATAGAGCCGTTCGAGCTCGTACAAGTAGCGCTCGACGCGCTGCTCGCGCGACCAGCGCCGCGCTTCGATGGCACCAGGGCCGCCGCTGAACGCCGTCAAGCAGGCCCCGTCGTCACCGGGCTGCTGGTGAGTGGCATCCCACGTCCAGCCGATCACGCCATCGGTCAAGCCGTCGGCGGCGAGCTTCGACTCCTCCCAGAAACGCTTCTTCATCGCGGCGAGGAACTTCACGTTGACGCCCATCTGCGGCGCGAGCGCGGCCGGGAGCGCCGGCATCACGACGATCTTGCTCCAGGTCGAGGGCGGCACCGCGAGCACGACGTCATCGGCTTCCAGGACGCTGCCGTCGGCGAGCGTCACGCGCACGCTCGCGTCGGCCTGCTCGATGCGCGTCACCGCGACTCCGCGTCGAACACGGTCGTCACCGATCGCCTTCGCGAGTGCCGCCGCGAGCTGTTGGTTGCCGCCCTTGCAGCGGTAGACCTCGCTGTCGGTCCAATACTTCTCGACCCCGCCGCCCTTCACCTGGGCGAGGTTGCCGAGGTAGCTCTGGTGCTCGGTCGCGGTGCCGTTGTCGTGCGAGAGCTGTGCGGTGATCCCCGCCTTGCAGAGCGGCGACACGTCGAGTGCCGCGATCCACGCCGCCGTCGCTTTCCCATCGAGCGCGGCCGCATCGGGGCTCTTCCACGGCTCGTCGCTGTCGATGGCGGCGGCATCGCTGTTCATCTGCGAGAACGCGCCGTCCATCTCCTCGTAGAGCGCGTCCGACTCCTCGCGCGTCAGCCGTCTGCCCTGCAACACGACCGGGCTCTCGACGTCCTCCGCCTCCTCGATCGGCAGGAACTCGAGTGCGAAGCGGTCGGCATAGGCGACCCAAGTCGGGTGGTTGCTCCCGATCAGCTCGCCACCGCCTTCGACGTTCTTGCCGACGACGACGTCGCCGAACGACAGCACGCGCCCGCCGACTCGCTTACGCGCCTCGACGACGGTCACGTCGTATCCGGCGGAGGAGAGCTCGAACGCGGCCGTGAGGCCGGCGAAGCCGCCGCCCACGATGACCACGCGCCGGCCGGCGCCAGGGGTCGCGCCGTTCGCAAATCGGCTGCTGAGTAGCAGGCCGGCCGCGGCTGCCGCGGTCCGCTTCAGCAGCTCGCGGCGAGTCAGCGCATCGACGCGCGGCAGTTGGCGCCGCTTCCAGATCCCGTAGAGCGAACGCGACATGGCGAGCTCCTCCGTCGACCACTCCGATGCGCATGGGGCTCGCGCATTGAAGCGGCTGCCGGGAGCAGCTCAAGGAAGGAAGCGCGGCCTCGAGCTCGAGAGGTCTCGATGCGCGGCATGACCCGCTCGGGCGAATCAAAAGCAGGGGAGGAGAGCCATTGCGTAGGTAAACAAGGTGAATGATCCAGGTGCCCCGGCGCCAGCGAGTGGCCGACGCCGGATCGAACGCCCCCCTCCCCGGCGCACCTGCTTCGGCGCACCACCCCGCCGGCCGTCTGGAATTCGACGAGCTCGCGGCGCTGGTCGCACTCTTTTCCGGCTCTACGATGGCGCGCGGCTCACATCGTGAAGCGTGTGCAGCGCGACGCGCGCAGTGGATCGTGGCTCAGGTTTTCAAGCCGTAGGCGTCGTGCGTCCACGGCAAGCGGAGCAGCTCGTTCCCATGAAAAACTCTCGTCTCCGAGTGCGGCTCGTCGCCCTGTTCCTGGTGCTTGCGTGTGGCACTGGAGTGGCGGTTGCCGGCGTGTTGTGGAAGCAGGAGCGACCGAACCCTGGCGGCGAACCGGAGCGGTGGGATCGGATCTTCAGTGCCAAAAAACCGCGCTTCCGCACGGAGCCGAATGACTTCCTCGATCGCAGCATCACGCGGCTCTCGGTGGAGAAGTGGCTCACGGGTGGCACGGCGCTCGATCTCGCGATGGGGGACGGCCGCAACGCGCTCCTCCTCGCCAAGCGCGGCTTCACGGTGAGCGGAATCGACGTGTCGAAGGTGGCGCTCGATCTGGCGCGCGGCAAGGCGAAGGAGCAGGGCCTCGAGCTCGATGCGCGCGAGGCGGATCTGTTCACGTTCGACTACGGCGTCGACCGCTGGGACCTGATCTCGGTGATCTATTACAACCCGGCGCTCGAGATCGCGCCGAAGCTGCAGGCGGCGGTGAAGCCGGGCGGGATCATGATCATCGAGGGCCAGGGCAGCGAGCATCAGGGCGACGGCCCGCCGATGAAGTCGCGCTTCGCCCCGAACCAGCTACTCACGACGTTCAAGGGGTGGCGCATCCTCGCCTACGAGGATGGCCGTTTCGAGAGCGACTGGAACCTCGGCGAGCCGATCCACGTCGTGCGGCTCATGGCACGCAAGCCCGACGCGAAGTAGGTGAGGCGAACGGGGGGGCGTCAGCGGTCGACGTCGTTCAAGGCCCAGTCGTAGTCGAGGAAATCGACGTCGCCGGGATCGAAACCGTCGAGGAACGGCTTCCAGTCGGCCGGCCCGTTCTTGGCCAGGAAGCTCAGGATCGCCCGCTGGTCCTGCTTGGTGCCGAAGTCCTCACCGAACCAGTCGAAGATCGACGAGAGCAGGACCTTCTTTGCCTTGACGTCGATCTGGTTGCGGACGCCGTCGGTCACGAACCGCTTCATCTGGTCGGCGAGCTGCGCGTCGAGCCGCGCGCCGACGAACGCCTCGCTGCGTAGCGGCGGGCACCCTTTGCTGGCGCAGTTGATCGCAGCGTGGACGCGCGGGTCTTTGAAGGTGGGGCGCAGGATCTTGTTCTCGACGTCGTCGAGCGACAACTGCTGGTTCGCGATGGTGTGCTTGCGCGTCCACTGGTCGCCGAGCTGGCGGATGCTGTTCTTCGGGTAGCGCAGCCCCGACAGACCGGAGCCTTCGATCGGATAGGCGTCGATCACCGTCTTCAGCGTGATCGCGTTGTAGGCGTCGATCCAGAAGGCCATCTGCTCGGCGCGCGGCAGCTTTTCAAGATCGGCCTGCGGGAGCTTCGCAAGGCGGTCGACGTAGCCGTCGAGCGTGGCGCGTTCGCCCTTCAATGCCGCGTAGTCGACGCGGTCGCGCTTCACGTGCTTTTGCAGGAGCGAGTCGAAGGCGGAGTGGTCGAAGGTCGCGGCGCTGGTGGCCGTTGCGGTCGGAGGAGTACTCGCCGGTTGCTGCTGCGGCCGCTGCGGTGATGGCTGCGCAGTCGTCGATCCGCTCGGTGAGTTGTGGAGCAGCAGCGCGATCGCGAGCGAGACGGATCCAGCGTGGTGCCGCTCCATGGCTACGCCGCCGCTCCCGCCGGCCCTTCCACGCACACCGGGGCCATCTCGAGGAAGTGGCGATGGACGCGCAGGTCGCGGGTCAGCTCGGGATGAAAGGTGGCCGCGAGCAGTCCGGGACCGCCAACCAGGATCGGCTCGCCATCGATTGCCCCGAGCACCGTCGCCCCCGGTCCGACGCGCGTGAAGCGCGGCGCGCGGATGAAGATCGCACGGAACGGCGCCGCCTTCGCCGCGCCGAGCGCCAGCCGGAAGTCGCGCGTGAACGAGTCGACCTGCCGTCCATAGGCGTTGCGCGTCACCGCCGCGTCGAGCAGCCCCAGCCGCGGTGGCCGCGTCCCATCGTCCTGGCTGAGCAGGATCGCCCCGGCGCAGGTGCCGAAGATCACCAGCTGCCCCGCGCGCTGCCGCGCGATCAGCTCCTCGGTCAAGCCGAAGAGGTCGAGCAGGTGGCGGATCGTCGTCGACTCGCCGCCCGGCAGGATGAGATGAGTGAGCCCGTCGAGATCGTGGCGCTGCCGCACCTCGCGCGGCACGACCTTGAGGTCGCGCAGTCGCTGCACGTGCGCCTCGCTCGATCCCTGCAGGCAGAGCACTCCGGCCGTGGTCGTCAAGGAGATCCCTTTCTTGTTCTCGGTTCCGCTGCTCGGTCCAGCGCGACCGGTCGCTCACCAACCGCGAGTCGCCAGCCGCTCGGCCTCGGGAATCGACTCCATCGCGAGGCCGCGCATCGCTCCACCGACGCCGCGGCACGCCTCGGCGATCACCGCGGGATCGCGCCATTGCGCCGTCGCTTTCACGATCGCGGCTGCCGTCCGCTTGGGATCTTCCGCCTTGAAGATGCCTGAGCCGACGAAGACCGCTTCGGCACCGAGCGCCATCACGAGCGCGGCGTCGGCCGCGGTCGCGACGCCGCCCGCCGCAAAGTTCGGGACCGGCAGCATGCCAAGCGCCGCCACGTACTCGATCAGGTGAAACGGCGCGCGGAGCTCCTTGGCGCGGTGCATCAGCTCGGCGTGCGGCGTCACCGCCAGCTCGCGAAGCTGCTTCTGGATCAACCGCAGATGGCGCACCGCCTCGATGATGTTGCCGGTGCCCACCTCGCCCTTCGTTCGCAGCAGCGCCGCCCCTTCGCCGATCCGGCGCAGCGCCTCGCCGAGGTCGCGGCAGCCGCACACGAAGGGGATCTTGAAGGCGTGCTTGTCGACGTGGTGCTCCTCGTCGGCCGGCGTGAGCACCTCCGACTCGTCGATGTAGTCGACGCCGAGCGCCTCCAGCACCTGCGCCTCGACGAAATGGCCGATGCGGCACTTGGCCATCACCGGAATCGTCACGGCCTGCTGGATATCCGCGATGATCGAGGGGTCTGCCATGCGCGCGACGCCCCCGTCCTTCCGGATGTCCGAGGGCACGCGCTCGAGCGCCATCACCGACACCGCC
>CAYRQC010000462.1:0-6172 GCA_964426265.1 uncultured Phycisphaerales bacterium
GGGTCAGCTCAGGCCGAGGTTGCCGAGGTGCTGCGTCCCGTTGTCGAACTCGTTGTTGAACACGTCGAGCGCGGACGAAAGGTCGCTCACCGTGACGTCATCGCTGCCGTCGCCGTCGAGGTCGAAGCCGTCGTCGCCGAGCTCACCCGAGATCGCCAGGTCGGCGAGGTCGATGACGTCGCGCACCGTCCAACCGAGCAGGTCGGCGTCGACGCCGTCCACGAAGACGAGATCGCCCACCAACAAGTCGGTGCGGACCTTGCAATCGTCCAGCGCGCCGGCGTCGTCGAAGGCGATGTTCAAGCGCGCCGAGAGCAGCTGCCCGGCGAAGACGCCGGCCGAGCTCTTGGTCGGGTCGGTCGCATCGGCATTGAGAATCCCGGGCGTCTTGCTGGCCGGCAGGAAGGCCTCGACTGCTGCCGACGACGTGAAGTGAAGCGCAAAGTCGCCATCACCGTCGATGCCGCCTTGATCTCCGATCGTGACCCCCTTGGGGAAGACCGTGTCGAACCACTGGTCGCGCCGGCAACCGGGGTTCCCGCCGTTGCATCGGGTGCCCCACCCACCCTGGGTGAAGGTGCAGAGGTCGCCATCGCAGATCCCGTCGGTGATCGTCACCGCGACCATGTTCGAGATCAGGTGACTCTTTCTGCCGCCGCCGCAACTGATGAACTGGAGGTAGATCGTCAAGCCGATGAGGCTCGGATCGCACGGGATCTCCTCGTCGAACGAGGCGTCACCGTTGGCGTCGAGGGCGAAGTAGGCCGACAGCTCCAGTGGGAAGTCGAGGCACGCGGTCCCGTAGCTTCCGAGGTTGGTCGGACCGTCACCGGTCGACACCATGAAGAGGGCGTACGAGGCCGGTGGATCGGCGTGCAGGTTGACGGTGACCGGATCGCCCAAGCCGAGTTCGGTCGGGACGTCGAGGACCGGTCCGGTGCCCGTGCATTGGGCGCCGGCGCGGCCAGCCACGAGGCCAGCCAGGACGATCGAGGCAAGGATGACGGACGTACGCATCGGGGGGGATTCCTTTGGATTGCGGGACGAAAAGCCACCGGTCCCGTCTTCACGAGGGAATCACGACCCTGCACTGATGTTGGTCCCGGTTGCGAGTGGCGCGAGATTGAAGCGCCAGATCTGGATTCGTCCAGAGGTGATCAGCCCGAGCCGCTCCCCATCCCGGTCACTTCGCCGGCAGAGTCAGCAAGAAATGCGCGCGCCAGATCGCGCTCGAGGAAGAGAAGCGCTCGGCGGCGATCGTGCCCGTGCGGGCCACGGCAGTCGGCGCAAGCTCGGCGGCGCCGCGCATGCGTTGCTCGGCGACCTGCGCCTGCAGGAGGCCCCGCGCATTCATCGTCACGCTGTTGCTCGAAGGCGACCGCGGTCGGTTGAGCAGCGCCAGCGCCTCCTCGACGTCGGGCAACCGCTCGGCGGAGACGATCACGGTCACGACCTGCGGCGCCGCGGGCTCGACTAGCCGCCATGAGACCTGCGCCGAGGGCAACAACAAAGTGTGGTCGGCGGGCAGCGGGTTGGTCCAGGTCGAACGGCTGTCCGGGAAGAGCGCCCACGACGTCGATAGCTCGTCGTTCCACGCGTAGACGTAGAGCGGCCGGTCCGATTGCCAGCGGAGCTGGACCTTGGTGCCGAGCTCGACCTGGTCGCCTTCGCGGATCATGCGGGTCGGTTGCGTGCTCGGATCGTCGGATGCCACGACGAGCTCGACGCTCCAGTGCGGTGAGCGGTGAAGCCACGCCCAGATCGACGAGAGGGTTGCGAGCAGGAGCACGCCGGCGGCACGTCGGATCGGTGCGCGAGCAGCGGCGCCGGCTCCTCGTCGCGCACCGCGCGCCGCAGCGTCTCGACCGAGTCGGCGGTGAAGGGCGGCACACCGGCGATCGTCTCGTAGAGGACGATGCCGAGCGCGAAGAGATCGGAGCGCACGTCGAGCGGCTGGCCCGCCGCCTGCTCGGGTGACATGTAGCGCGGCGTGCCGGTGATCGAGAGCGGCGGGCCGTCGGCGGCAGCGCCCACCACGTGGTCGCCGCTCGCGAGCCCGAAGTCCATCAGCTTCGCGTGACCGGCGCGATCGAGCATGACGTTCGACGGCTTCACGTCACGATGGAGCAGGCCGGCGCCATGGATCGCGTGAAGCGCGCGCGCGAGGTCGCGCGTGATCGAGAGCGCGCGGTCGATCGGCAGCGGCTCGCGCTCGGGGAGCAGATCGGCGAGCAGGTCGGCGAGCGTGCGGCCGGCGACGTACTCGAGGCAGAGGAACGGCTGGCCTTGATGCTCGCCCACCGAGTGGATCGCCACGACGTTTGGATGGTTGAGCCGCGCCGCGGCGCGCGCCTCGGCGAGGAAGCGCGTCATCGCCGCCGCCGTACCGAGCGCACCGCGGTGGTAGAGCTTCAGCGCAACGGTGCGACCGAGGGTCTGGTCGCGCGCCTCGTAGACCGCCGCGCTCGAGCCGCGCCCGAGCTCGCGCACCAGCTCGAAACCCGGGAGCGCCGGCAACGGCGCCACCGCGGCGTCTCCCGAATCTGGCGGATCGGCACTCGTCCGACCGACGAACGCCAGCACCGACTCGAGCTCACCGCGGTGGCGGCGCGCCCAGTCGGCGAGCTGCGGATGGCGCTCGATCCACTCGTCGAGCGAGCGATGGCCGCCGGCGAGCCATTCATCGACGAAGGCGGCGACTAGCGGCTCTGGCTCGTCGGCGTCTGGATCCTCGGCCATCAGCGCGGCCCTCGAGCCATCAACCGGATCCGTCGGTGCGTCCGACCATCCGGAGCAGCTTCATCGTCGCCCGCTGAAGCGCCATGCGAGCCGCATCCGAACTGGGAAACCCGAGGAACTCCGCGAGCTCGCCCGGCGTCGCGTCGAGTGAACGCTTGAGCTGCACCAGCGTGCGCTCGCGCGCCGGCAGCTTCTGCAGCGCGGCGTCGATCCGCTCCTCCATCTCGCGGCCGAGCAGCTCCTGGCTCGGCGTCGGATCGACGGCCGCGATCGGCAGTGGTGCGCTGCCGTCGAGCGCGACGCTGCGTCGCACGTCGCGCCGCAGCCGGTGGGCCGACTTCGCGGCGTCGCGAATGCGCTGCTCGATGACGCGACAGGCCCAAGCCGTGAGATCGGCACACGTGGCTCCTTCGAACGTCGGCAGCCGCTGGCAGATCTCCCACAGCGTCTCGGAGAGCACGTCGCCGGTCGAGAGCAGCCCGCGCCCGCGCGCATCGACGCCGAGCCGTCGATGGATCACCCGCCGCAGTGGCGCCTCGAGTCGTCGGAAGAGCTCCTCGCGCGCCCCGCGATCCGCCGCGCGCGGCGAGGAAGCAGGCGTCGAGATCGTCGTTCACGCCCATCTCGGGCTCGCACTCCTGCATGGCGGAGAACTCGCGATCTTTCTCGTTCGCCGCGTTCGCAGGCGTCGCTGAGCCTAGCGGGACGCGAGTCCCTCGGGCAACCCGCCCCCGATCCATCGCGGGCCGCAACGCAACACGAAGGGCAGGAGAAAAGACATGGTCACGCGCAAGCTCTGGCAGGTTGGTTCGATCGCGCTCCTCGGCGCGTTCATCGCCGCGGGTGAGCAGGACCCCGAGACCCCGGCAATGCTCGAGGTTCCGGTGTTCGTCCCGCCGGCCGACGCCCCCGAGTACGCCGTCGATCGGGTGGTCGTCAAGTTCAGCAACCGCGTCTCCACCACGCAGATCGAGACGACCTTCGGCCCGCTCGGAGCGCACTGGCTCGAGCGCGGTGAGGACGACGACTTCGATGTGCTCAGGGTCGCGCCGGGAACGGTGATGGACTGGGTCGCGCTGCTGTCGGAGCTACCCGGCGTCGAGTACGCGGAGCCGGACTACGTGGCGTGGGCCACCGGCACGCCGAACGACCCCTTCTTCAAACCCTACCAGTGGAACTTCCTCGACCGCGGGCTGAAGAGCAACGGCTACGTGTCGAACTACGGCGTGCAGGGCACGTCGGCGTGGGACAAGAGCAACGGGAGCTACGTCGTGGTCGCCGTGGTCGACAGCGGAGTGGCCTACGAGAACTACCCCGGCTTCGCGATCGCGCCCGACCTCTCCGGCACGACCTTCGTGTTCCCGCGCGACTACGTCTCCAACGACTACCACGCGAATGACGGCTTTGGCCACGGCACCCACGTCTGCGGCACGATCCGCCAGACGATCAACAACGGCATCGGCTGCGCCGGGCTGGCCAACAAGTGCACGATCATGCCGGTGCGCGTGCTCGACAACTCGGGGTCGGGCTACAACAGTTGGATCGCCGACGGCATCCGATGGGCGGCGAACCACGGTGCGTTCATCATCAACTTGAGCCTCGGCTCGCGCACCTCCTCCACGACCGTGCAGTCCGCGGTCCAGTATGCGAGCGGCAAGGGCTGCGTCCTGGTCGCCGCGGCCGGCAACAACTCGAGCTCGTCGATGTCCTACCCCGCAAAGTACGTCGAGTGCATCGCCGTCGGCGCGACGCGCTTCGACGGTGCGCGGCCGGCGTACTCCAACTATGGCTCGGGCCTCGACGTGATGGCTCCGGGCGGCGACAACAGCAAGGACCAGAACCACGACGGCTACGGCGATGGCATCCTCCAGCAGACGTTCATCAACGGCAAGACGACCAAGTTCGACTACTA
Organism: uncultured Phycisphaerales bacterium; assembly: GCA_964426265.1. Taxonomy (GTDB): domain Bacteria; phylum Planctomycetota; class B15-G4; order B15-G4; family SIAN01; genus SIAN01. Next base: position 4,652 of record CAYRQC010000462.1, read on the forward strand.
CTTCTTCCAAGGCACTTCACAGGCGGCTCCGCACGTCTCGGCGATCGCCGCCATGGTGAAGTCGCGCCACAACACCTATTCGGCCAGCAAGGTCCGCACGGCGATCGAGACGACGACCAAGGACCTCGGCACGAACGGCTACGACACGAACTACGGCTGGGGCCTGGTCGACGCCAAGGCGGCGGTGAACTACTGAGCGGGTAGCGGGATGATCAGTGATCGGGGCTCGGCAACGAGCCGAAGTCCATCGGCCGGGGAGGTCCGCTGCACGCGGATCTCCCCGGCTCCTATTGCGGCGTCTCATTGGTCGCGATCGGCGAGTGCGATTGCGTGGACGAATCGCATCCGGGAAGAGAGACCATCAACCCATTCACCAGCAGCATCTCGAGCGACTCCACCGCCACCGAGCGGTTGCTCGTCAGCGCGCTGAGCGGCGATCCGATCGAGCGGTGACGCGCTTCGTCCACCGCGATCACCGGCCCAAGCCAGCGCTGCTTGGCATGACGACCCGCTTGGGGAAGAGCGTCGGCTGTCCCGAAAGGACTTCGCCAACTTTCCCTTCGCCCTCGCGCACCAGCAGCGTGCGATCGACCGCGATCGGGCCGGCGATCGCCTCCTCCTTGCCGCCGAGCCAGCGCACGACGACGCGGTCGACCTGCTCGGCGGCGCCGAGCCCGAAGTGGGCGCGCGCGTCGTTCTGGCTGAGATAGGAGCCTTGTCCGACCACCCAGCGGGTCTGCGTCCGGCCGCCCGCCTCGACCGTCACGCGCGCGCCGTAGCCGTCGCGATTGCCCTTCGTTCCGCACACGGCAACCCGCAGGAAATGGCCGGTGGTCGGTGATCGGTTGTGCAGCAGCTCGAGCGGCCGATCGATCGGCGCGAGCGCGATGTCGATCTTCCCGTCCTCGTCGTAGTCGGCGAAGGCCGCGCCGCGCGCGCAGCGATCGCGGTAGTAGTCGGGTCCAGAGCTCGCTGCGACCTCCGTCCACTGGCCGTTCGACTCGTTGCGATAGAGCAGGGGAGGCTGCGCGTAGGAGTGCTGGCGCCGGACCTCGCCGTCGACCTGTGGCTGGACGTGACCGTTGAAGACGGCGAGATCTTCATCGCCGTCCAAGTCGAAGTCGAAGAAGCCGGCACCCCACCCGACGAGTGGCGGCGCCGTCGCCGGCTCCTCGAAGTGGTCGGAGTTCTCCTCCCAGATCCCCTCCGGCTGCGACCAATACATCTCGTTGGCTTCGAAGGTGAAGGTGGTGAGGAAGAGATCGGGAGTCTGGTCGCCGTTCAAGTCGCCAAGCGCGATTCCCATGCACGCGAGCGCCTTGCCGTTGCGATCGACCGCGAGGCCGCTCACGTCGCCCTCGGAGCGGAAATGGCCGGCGGATGTCGCGAGGTAGTGGAGGCACGGGCTCATGTCGTCGGCCACGAAGAGGTCGGGGAGGTCGTCGTGGTTCAGGTCGAGGATCTGGATCGTGAAGCCCTTCTCGAGCTCCGCCGGATCGAGCCCCATCTCCACGGTGGCGT
>CAYRQC010000463.1:0-6686 GCA_964426265.1 uncultured Phycisphaerales bacterium
GATCCTCCTCCGAGGTGAGCCCGTCGCGCACCAGCCCGAGCACCAGGTTGCGGAAGCGGCCGCGCGCGCTCGCGAGGCGGTTCTTGACGTCGTGCATCGTCAGGTTGAATCGGCTCATGAGCTCCTGGTAATTCGGTGGGCGGCCTTCCGCTTCGAGCACGTAGTAGTGATGAAACAGCTCGAACACGTCGCGTTTGCCGTCCCGCTCGCAGGTGGCACACAGCTCGGCGAGCGCCTGCTCGAGCATCGCGCGCATCAGCTCGCGCTCGAACCGTTGCTCCGGCGAGCGGGCGGCGTCCGGCGGATCGGCCTCGACCGGATCGAGATCGGCGAGCGCCACGATCGTCAGCCCGCCACCGCGCTTCAATGCCTGTGCGTTGCGCCGCCATTCGAGCAGGTAGTTCTTGAGCGTCGCTTTCACATAGGCGCGGAAGCGACCGCGCTCCGCCGCCACATCGTGCACCATGTCGCGCTCGAGGAAACGGGCGAAGTACTCCTGGGTGAGATCGCGTGCATCCTCGGGCGCCACATTCCAGTCGAGCCGGATCGTCCAGTAGACCGGCCGCCAGTAGACGGACAGCAGGCGACCGAGCGCGCGGGCGCGCTCCGGCTCGGCGGCGCCTTGGGCGTCGCGGATCACCGTCCAGCAGGTGGACGGAAAACGATGCGGATGGGCGCTTTCCATCGCGGTTCGCGTGGTTCGTTCGGCTTGCTCGATCGACCGCGAGGCGGTGCTACTTGCCACCGGACGGGCGATCCGGTGCCGGAAGCTGCCGCCCGCCCCATTTCAACACGAAGAAGGTGAGTGGCGTCTTGCCGCTGTTCTGCAGGCCATGCCGGATCCACGGCGCGTCGTATTGGAGGTCGCCCGCGTGAGCAGGTGTGTCAAGCCCATCGAGGTGCCAAGTGCCCTCCCCGCTGGCGATCCAGAGGAACTCTTCCTCGGCATGGTCGTGCGGCGGGTGGATCTGCTGGCCCGGCTCGAGGATTGCGACACCAGCGACCACGGCATTCAGGCTGCGCGTCGCGGCGCCATCGAGGAAACGGCGAAGGTCACCGATCGCGGCGAGGCCGGGTGCGGGAGTGAGATCGTCGCGGTGGACGATGCAGGAGTGTGTTGGAGGCGCGGCACTGCCCGGCGCGGATGGATTGACTTCGACCTTGGGCGTCGCACCGGTGTTCGTCGATCCTGTGGCTTTCGCTCCGGTTGTTTTCGCGCCGGTGGTCTCCGCTCCGGCGCTACCCGGGATCCCCGGCACCTCGAGCTGCTTGCCATTCCACTTCACTACAAAGAATACGAGCGGCTTCGTGCTCGTGTTCTTGAGCCCGTGCATCACCCATGGTTCCGTGTAGAGCAGATCGTGGGTGTGCGCCGGCGACTCCTTGCCATTGAGGTGCCAGGTCCCTTCACCCTCGGCGAGATAGAGGAACTCCTCCTCCGCGTGTTGATGGGGCGGGTGGATCTCGTGCCCCGGCTCGATCCGCGCCACCCCGGTCAGCAGGTCTTTCAGGCTGCGCGTCTCGCCCGCGAGCAGCTTCGTGAAGGTGCCGAAGGCGCCGCTCGCCACGACCTCGCCTTGATCGGCACGCAAGTTTTGCGACGGGAGGTCGGCTCTCTCTCCGACCGCCCCCGCCGTCAGCGCCGCCGCGAACGCAACCGTCCACGTGAACGTGGACCCGACTACCGACGAGACGTGGCTCGACATCGGCGTGCTCCAAACGAGGATCGAATCGTCCCCCGATGCTAGGCCGTGGTACCGATCCGTGGGCCGTGGTACCGATCCGGGGTCCCTACGCCGACGTTTTCCGCACCTTCAGGGAAGCTCGCTCTTGAGCGCGACGGGCAACCGAGCACAATGGCTCTGTGCCGAACCCTTCGGAATCCCTGCAAGCGCCGTCCGCGCCGCTGTCGCCGCCGGCGCCCCTCCTTCCAGCCGCACCGCTCCCGCCCGGCGGGGAGATCTGGCGTGGAGAGATCCGGCACCTCGCTCTCCACGTCGGCTTTCTCGACGACTCGACACTGGCCGTTTGGGCGGAGCGCGCGGAGCCCCGACTCAAGCCGCCCGCCTCCGCGACGGCCACGGCGATCCCAAGCTGGCCCCACGCCGCGACCGCCGCGGAGCTCGCCGCAGCGCTCACCTCCTGGGGCGCGGGCAAGCTCGCCGCGCGCGGGACGATCGAGCCGGTCATCGCATGGCTGCCGCTCGCCGACGGGGCCGCGCTTCCTTCCCAAATCGAATGGCGAGCCGCGCTCGCGACCGGCGCCGCGCCGACGCTCACGCCAAGCACGATCGCCGCCATGCGCCTGCCGTGGCGCGCCGCCATCGAGCTGCTCGCACTCTTCGCGCAAGACGCCGAGCTGGTCACCGCGGAGCCGGGCGCGCTGCGCGACGACGATCTGTCCGCGAGCGCGATCACCAAAGCGCGCGCCCGCCCCGCCGCCGACACGCTCTTCTTCTCGCACGCGCTGCGGATGGCGGCGCGTCAGGTGCTGGACGGCCGTTTCGCGCCGAGCGTCGAGCGCGCCGGCGATGCCCTGCGCGCCCGCTGGCAGCCGGTGCTGCGCGACGAGGAGCGCGCGTGGGTCACCGAGCTCGCCGCCGCGATGCCAGGCGCGGCGCGGGCGCTGACCAGCAACCTCTCCGACACCACCGCCGCCGAACCCACCCCGCCGAACCGCGACCCGCGTCTCCTCACCCGCCGCTTTTTCGACACCGCCGTCGACATGCTCGTCCGCCTCGGCGCCAACGAAGCACGCCAGCTCGGCCTCGGTCTCGCGAGCCGCGTCCGCTCACAACACGACGCGTGGCTCCGCGCGCTGGTCGGCTTCGATCCGGCGGTCGCTCTCAAGAACGATGGCGAGCGCGAGCTCGACGCCGAGGTCGCCGAATGGCAGCGCCCGCTGCAGCTCGCGACCGAAGCACCGTTTCGTCTGGTCTTCCGCCTCGAGGAACCGGTCGACGAGGATGGCACCAACGACGGCACTTGGGCGCTGCGCCTGCTGCTGCGCGGGGCCGACGATCCGAGCCTGCTGGTGCCGCTCGATGAAGCACTCGACGACACGCTCGAAGGCCGCAAAACGGCGAACGCGCTCCATCTACGCGGTTTGCATCTGCGCGAGCTGGCGCTGGTCGGGCTCGGGCAGGCGGCGGGCGTCTCGCCGCTGGTCGCCGCGAGTCTCGGCGGTGAGATCGTCTCCGAGCTTGCGCTGACACTCGATCAAGCACACCTCTTCCTCACGCGCGACGCGCTCGCGCTCGAGCAGGCCGGGTTTGTGGTGTTGCTGCCGGCGTGGTGGTCGCGCCGCAAGGGCAAGCAACCGCTGGTCGCGCGCGGCCGGCTGCGCAACACCTTCGGCACCGGCACCAGCACGCTCTCGCTCGACGAAGTCGTCACCGTCGATTGGGACGTCGCGCTGGGCGACCAGACGCTCTCGCCGGCGGAGCTGCAGGCACTCGCGAAGGTGAAGGCGCCGCTGGTGAAGCTGCGCGGCCAGTGGGTGGAGCTCGACGCGAACCAACTGCGCGAGGCGATCGAGCGCTGGAAGAAACAGGGCACGACGACGGCGAAGGTGCGCGACCTGATGCGGCTGTCGCTCGGCGTCGAGAGCGACGACGCGCCGCTCCCCGTCGACGCGATCATCGGCAGCGGGCTGCTCGGCGAGCTCTTCGACGGCCTCAGCTCGAAGGAGCGTTATCGCGAGCTGCCCTCGCCGATCGGCTTCGTCGGCACGCTGCGCCCGTACCAGCTGCGCGGCTACTCGTGGCTCAAGTTCCTGCGCCGCTTCGGGCTGCCGGCCTGCCTCGCGGACGACATGGGGCTCGGCAAGACGATCCAGACGCTCGCGCTCCTCGCGGACGAGCAAGCCGCCGGCGAAAAGCGTCCCGCGCTGCTCGTCTGCCCGACCTCGATCGTCGGCAACTGGCAGCGCGAGGCGGCGCGCTTCACGCCGGGACTGCGCGTGATGGTGCACCACGGCATCGAGCGCTCGCGCGACCGCGAGTTCCTCGACGCCGCGCGCCAGCACTCGCTGGTCGTCACCACCTACTCGCTCCTTTCGCGCGACAGCGAGACCTTCACCAGCCTCGCGTGGGCCGGCGTGATCCTCGACGAAGCGCAGAACATCAAGAACCCCGACACCAAGCAGGCACGCGCCGCGCGCAGTCTGCAGGCCGATTGGCGCGTCGCGCTGACCGGCACGCCGGTCGAGAACCACGTCGGCGATCTCTGGTCGCTCTTCGAGTTCCTCGGCTCCGGCCTGTTGCCGCCGCGCGACCAGTTCCAGCGCGAGTTCCTGATGCCGATCCGCGTCGGCCGCGACGACGCCGCGTTGAAACGGCTGAAGCGGCGCACCGGTCCCTTCATCCTGCGGCGCCTGAAGAGCGACCCGGCGATCCTCCCCGAGCTGCCGAGCAAGCTCGAGTACAAGGTGATCTGCAACCTCACGCGCGAGCAGGCGTCGCTCTACGCCGCCGTCGTGAACGAGATGACGGAGCGGCTGCGCTCCGCCGTCGGCATCGAGCGGCGCGGCGTGATCCTCGCCGCGCTCACCAAGCTGAAGCAGGTCTGCAACCATCCCGTGCACCTGTTGCAGGACGGCTCGCCGTTGCCCGGTCGCAGCGGCAAGCTCGCGCGCGCGACGGAGATGCTCGAAGAGGTCGTCGACGTCGATGATCGCGCGCTGGTCTTCACCCAGTTCCGCGAGATGGGGGAGCTGTTGCAACGCCACTTCGGCGCCACGCTCGGACGCGAGGTGATCTTCCTGCACGGTGGCACGCCGCGCGCGCTGCGCCAGGAGCTGGTCGACCGTTTCCAGGACGACCCGCACGGCCCGTCGATCTTCATTCTTTCGCTCAAAGCAGGCGGTACGGGCCTCAACTTGACGCGCGCCTCCCACGTCTTCCACTACGACCGCTGGTGGAATCCGGCCGTCGAGCAGCAGGCGACCGACCGCGCCCACCGCATCGGTCAGACGCGCCAGTTGCAGGTCCACGTGCTCGTCTGTGCCGGCACGCTGGAGGAGCGGATCGACGCGTTGCTCGAGCGCAAGAAAGCGGTGGCGGAGCTGGTGGTGGGCAGTGGCGAGAAGTGGCTCACCGAGCTCTCGACCGAGCAGTTGCGCGAGCTGGTCGCGCTCGACGCCGAATCGGTGGCCGAATGAGGCGCGGCCGCTGGTATCGCGATCCCGAGTCGCACGGCTACAAGCCGTCCCGACCGCGCGCCGTGGCCGGTGGCCTCAGAGCCGACGTCAGCACGCAGCGCGGTGCGCGCAGCCCGTGGTCGCGCCGTTTCCTCGAGATGATCGAAGGCTTCGGGCTCGGCCCGCGACTCGCGCGCGGCCGCAGCTATGCCCGCAGCGGCCAGGTCCGCGAGCTGGAGGTCGTTCCCGGCGCGATCCGCGCGTCGGTGCAAGGCACGCAGCCGCTGCCCTACGTCGTCGAGATCAATGTCGAGCCGTTTGCCGCGGAGCAGCTCGAACAGACCATCGCGGCGTTGCCGCAGCGGGCGATGCTCGCTGCGAAGCTGCTGGCGGGAGAGCTATCGGAGGAGCTGGACGCAACGTTGCGCCAGGCTGGCTTCGCGCTGTTGCCGGAGTTCCGCAACGAGCTGCCGTCGCGTTGCAGTTGCCGCGAGCCGGAGCGGCCGTGCAAGCACATTGCGGCGGTTTGTTACTTGTTCGCCGCGGAGCTGGAGCGGGATCCGTTTCTGCTGCTGAAGCTGAGGGGGGTTGAGCGCGAGCGGTTGATTGCGCGGCTGACGGCGGGGCAGGAGGCGGGGAGGGCGATGGTGGCGCCAGCGCCGGTGGTGTCGACCTCGGTGCCGACGGATACAGAGGCCACCGGGTCGGCGACGAGCGGCTCGGCCGCCACGGTCGCAAGCACCACCGCCACCGCCCCTCACGACGCGGACGCAATCCCGACGCTGCCGTCCGACGTCGCCCACTTCTGGCAAGGTGGCGAGCTCCCGCCGGTCCCCTACATCGCGCCCGCGATCCCGGCTTCGCCGGCTGGCTTGCTACGACGCCTCGGCGCCTTCCCCTTCTGGCGCGGCAGCGAGTCGCTCATCGGCTCGCTCGAGCCGGTCTATCGGTCGGCGGCGATCACGGCGGCGGCGATTGCACTGGGGCCGCTGTTCACGGGGGGGGACGAGGAAGAGGACGCGATCACGCCGCAAAGAAAGTAGTCGAGTTGGAGTGAGTGGAGCCCGTCACGCCTGCCGCCCGCGTGGTAGGGCAACGAATTGCGAACCATTGCTACGCCCCGGCCTCATCGGACTTCGCGCACCCGTTGAGGCGCCTCGAGCAACAGCCACAGGATGTGCTCGAGCCCGCCGGAGATGCGGTCGTACATCACGATCTTCGCCGGCGCGAGACTCGCCGCCCACGCGTCGGCACTGATGCCGGCGTAGCAGGCGGAGCTGTAGAGGAATTGCAGATGGTCGCCCACCTCCACCGGCTCGAACCCGAGGCGATCGGGGGCAGAGGGCATGAAGTAGATGCGGCGCGTCCCATCCGGCTCTGGTGCCGGCGTCGGAGCGGCCGCCATCACCCACCCGTCGGGCATGGAGATGTAGCCAAAGGAACCGTGGCTCCAGATCACCACGAATCGTCCGTACCGCAGCGCCGCGCGCAACGAGAGCTCGTTCAATGGTGTCACGACGATGCTGCCGCTGCCCCAGCGCTCGCG
>CAYRQC010000464.1:0-7902 GCA_964426265.1 uncultured Phycisphaerales bacterium
CCGTTCCACGCGGCGTGGCAGGTGTAGCACTCGAGCTTCGAGTGCTGCGGCGTCATGGCGCGCGCGGCGCGCGGGTTGTACTCGGGCCGGGCAGGATCGATCACGTGGGCGGCCTGCGGGATGAAGTGGCGCTTGCCGTCCACCTTCGACACCAGGTAGACCAGTCCGTCCTCGACATGCAGGTGGTCGAGCTGGTTGCCGCGCGACGTCGTCAGGCTGGTCACCTCGTCGAAGGAGCCGTGGCAGTCGGTGCACTCGATCTCGACGGCGTGCTCCATGAAGCCGTAGACGTTGCCGTCCCCCATCACGTCGCGGACGGTGTGGCAGTCGATGCAGTGCATCCCGCGTTCGTGGTGGACGTCGGGCGGCACGATCTTCGGGTCGTTCACGTAGAAGACGCCGTTCAGCAGCGAGTTCGTGGTCCCCTTCACCTCGGGTCCGGCGGGCATCCCCGGCACCAGCTGCGCGAGGCCCCGGAAGTGGAGCCCGATCGACGCGTCGCCGAAATGGCAGCGCGCGCAGGTCGCGGTGGGCGGCGCGCTCGTCATGGTGTGGCGGAGCGCGTGGCCCGGCTCGAAGTGGTCCATCGTCGGATCGCCGCTCTGCGAGATCCCGTCATCGGCATAGGTCACGTGGCAGGTCGCACAGCCGCCGCCGCGGTAGTTGCCGTCCTGCCCGAGTCGTCCGCGCACCGCCGTCCCGGAGCTCCAGAGATGGCACTGCATGCAGCTCTTGCGACCGAGGTCGGCCACGTGGCCGGCGAGCAGGGCTCGTTTCGACGGATCGACGGTGGCGGCGGGGAAGACCGGCAGCTCCGCAAACCCGGTGGCCGGCACTCTCCCGTCGGTGTCCTTGACCGGGAAGATGCTGAACCGCGTGCGGCGCTCCTTGGTGAACCCGTTCTCGTAGAGCCCGTCCGACAGGTGGCCCGCGGTCGTGCCGTGGAGCGACTTGAAGAGGTCGTCACAGCCGGTCGTGTGGCAGACACCGCAAGTGCGCGAGATGACGCGCAGGTCGCTCGGGTTCTCGAACTGGACCCACGCCGGATCGTAGTCGCGCGCGAGGAGACGTTCATCGTTGGGCGGCGCCGCGCGTGGTCGGACGTGCGCCGTCTCCTTCTTGGTCGCGGCCGGATCCCCGCCGTGGCAGGCCGTGCAGCTCATCGCGCGCCACGGGTGCATCTCCTCGATGCCTCCGTGGCACTGGACGCAACCTTCGCGGTCGATCGTCGACTGCGGCACCGACGGTACGGCGGGCGCCGCCGACTGTGCCGCCGCTGCCCTGCCTGCAAGAACGGCAGCGACGGCGACGAACCACCCCCTCCAGCCGCGCGCGGCGCGTTCGAGCACGGCGCGACTCGAGTCGTTCAGGCGAGCAGGCGCGGCAGGACGCGCCCACGAGCGAGCGGCGCCTCGGCGCCGAGCAGCTTGCAGATCGTCGGGCAGACGTCGATCGAGCTGCAGTCGGCATCGACCGTCTTGCCGGCGCGGAAGTCAGGTCCCCACGCCACGCACGCGACCTTGTTGAGCTCGTCGGAGCCGTCGCCGTGATCGAGACCGTTGCGCTGGTTCAGGTTCTTGTCGCGGCCGAACTCGGGCAGCACGAAGATCGCCGTCGAGTCGCGGAGCTGCTGGTCGCCCTGCACGATGTCGAGGATCCGTCCGAGCTCCTGGTCGTTGCGCCGGATGACGTCGACGTAGGCGTTGTAGGAGCCGTGGGCGACGTCGGCGTTGGTGAGCGAAACGCAAGCGAGCGTCGGCCGGAAGAGCTGCAGGATGTTCCCGCCGATTCGGAGCGCCTTTGCGTCGCCGGCACCCGGACCGGTGAGGCTCACGGTGTCGCTCTTGGTCAGCTCGTCGACGATGTACTTCTCGACCCGCGCCGCAGTGGCGTCGTCGTTCAGCGCCTCCTTGTCGGTGTCGCCGGCCCGGATCGAGCCACGCATGCGCTGGAGCGCGGCGTACTCTGCCGGCGAGTCGGGCCGCGGCGTGCCGAACTGACCGAGCACCTCGCGGAACTCCTGGTTGAAGAGGCCGTCGCCATCGATGACGTTCGCGCCGTACGGAGCGCCCCACCCCTTGTTCAAGCCGTAGGCGAAGTTCACGCCTTGCGAGCCGTTGTTGGCCGACAGCCACGCGCCGCTCGCGGGCAGCTTCATCGACTTGCGCACGTATTCGAAGATCGTCGGACTGAAGCCGCGCGAGTTCTCGCGGATTCCCATGTACTCCGGCACACCGGTCAAGATCGACAGCGAGGCGCCGTAGTGGCCGAGGTTTGCCGCACCGCAACTCGGGAAGACCACCCCTTTCTCGGCGAGTCGCATCAGGTTCGGCACGTTCGCCGGCGTCCCGATCGTGTCCTTGCTCCTCACGCCGCCCGCGAAGAGGACCAACAGGACATGCTTGGTCTTGTACGACGGACCGAAGGCCAGGCCGAACGCCGACGTCGGAAGGGCGGCGGCACCGGCGACGGCCACGCTCGCCTTGAGCAAGCTGCGCCGGGTCAAGGTCGAATCGCTGTGCAACCTCATGGTCAACCTCCTCAGTAGGTCTGGTACTCGGCGTGGGTGAGCAGCGCCCGTAGCAGAAGCTTCTTGTCGGTGCCGCCGTCCAGCTCGCGCGCGAACGACTCGCTCTCCGACGCGGTCGGCGCGCGAGCCAGCAGCCGCAAGAACTGGTCGGCGATCAGCGACTTGGTGTCGGCCGCACCCGCGAGCAGCGAGTCGCCCATCCCCGAGTCGAGCATCATCTTGATCAGCACCGAACGCAACGGCCGCGAATCGGACAACGCGAGCAGGGCGTTGCGGCAGCGTCGGAACTCCTGGTAGTCAGGCACGCGTCCGAGCAGGTCGGCGAACAGCGACCGGACGAAAACACGATCGCTCTTCTCTCGCGGCCGGGTCAACAGCTCCTCGTACGCCTGCGAACAGAGCCACTCACTGACGATCGTGAGCCAGCAAAGCGGGTCGCCACGAAGTCGCGCGGCATCGGCCAGGAGCCGCTTGCGCGGTGGCTCGCTCCCGAAGATCGCGACGAACTTGCGCTCGAGGAAGCACGGTTCGAAGCCGTCGCTCTCGACGGCGATCCGCACCAGATCCGACTGGCTCGAGCCCTGCTTGCCGATGAAGAGCGACGAGTAGCCGTCGTACATCTTCTTGCCGGCTTCGAGCGTCGCGGTCTCCTTCTGCACGGTGAGACCGAGCAGCTGCTCGAGCACGACCGTCACGAAGGTGTCGTTGCCAGGATTGCGTGCGTTGAAGAACTGGCTGGAGACAATCTGCCGCGTCGCCTCCTGCACCGAGACCTTGCGCTCCGCGAGGAGCTTGGGCATCGCCAGGAAGCCGTCGGTCGACGGCCGGAAGTTGTCGATCAGCAGGAAATAAAAGAGCTCTTCCTCGTAGAAACCGTCCCATCCGGCGAGGCTGCCGGCGACCTCGTGAACGACGTCCACGCGCGGCCTGCCCTGGGCCAACTTCCAGTCATCAGCAAGTGGCGTCCGGCCCGTGAGATCGATCGACAGGGCTCGCAGGAAACGCCGGTCGGCCGGCTCCATCGAAAGCGGCAGCGTGCTCGCCGGTCCGAGCGTGTCGAGCGCCGCGGCAGAAACCGTCCCCGGCCCGACGGCCGTGGCAGCCATGCCAAACGACGCGCGCGCACCGGTCATGTCTCACCTGTCTGGGCGTTCGCGGCCCACCACCACCCGAACCGTCCTGCGCCTCCGAAACATAGCCACGGCCTGCCAAGAGGACACACGTCGCCTCACACCACTCCCGCCAAGGCACCCATCGGCAACGATGCTCCCCGGGCTGTCGGCGTGAAAATGCGGCCTACAAACGAAGAGGTCCGGGCCGCGTGGCCCGGACCTCTCACGATCACTTCTCAGTTGATCCAGCTCTTGCCGGGCTCAGGCCTTCGTGACCTTGCGATCGTCAGCCCACTTCTTCTTCAGGGCCGCTTCACGCGTCTCGATCGCCTTCGTCTCATCGTTCAGGGCCTTCTCTTCCTTGGCCCAATCAGCCTCCTTCGCAACCGTCGAGCTGGCCTTCTTGGTGGCAAGGGCAGTCCGCTTCGCCTCGACCTTGTCGATCTCGGTGAGGATCGCCTTCGTCTCCTTCACCACGGTGTCGATGTCGGTCTTGTAGGTCTTGGAAGCCGCGCGCTTCATCATCCCGAAGAGCTTGGAGGCCGAGATGTCGCGCCCCTCGACGGCGCCGATCTTGGCGCCGCTCGTGTCGACCACGACCATGCGCGGCAGCGACTTGCCACCGAGCGTCTTCCACATCGGATGGGAGTCCTTGATCTTCAGCCCGTTCATCTTGATCTGCTGGAACATCGAGCTGGCGCCGATCGAGACGTTCTCATCCTTGAGGACGCTCGACTCGACGTTCTTCATCACCTGCGCGTCGTCGGCGAGATCGGAGGTGAGGTAGACGAGGATCGGCTTGTCGGCCTTCTTGAAGCCGTCCGGCAACACCGAGAAGAAGTTGTCCGGGTCGACGCTCTGGTACATGTCGAGCTTGGGCTCATCCCACTTGTACTCGATGCGCGCCATACTGGCAGCGCTGCGTCCACCGCATCAGCCACCCTTCAGATCAGGCGTGAACGCGAGAGCAGCGAGTGCCGCCACCGCGCCTGCCAACACGAAGCTCCTCATCGCAATCGTCTCCTTTGTTTTCCCGAGCACCGGCGCGAATCGGGGCAACCACCGGCCGGCAGCATTGGTTTTGGTTCGAACTACGCGTTTCCACCAACTTCACTGAGCACTCTGCGCCAAACTCACCAGGTTCCTACACCGCATCGTCGTCAAACGTTGGACCTCAGGCCTTCGTGACCTTGCGATCCTCGCTGATCTTCTTCAGCAGCTCGGCGTCACGCTCCTGGACATCTCGGAGCGCCAGCGCGAGCTTCTCTTCCTCGGCCGCGATCTGCTTCTCTTCACCGGCCTTCGCGGTCTTCTTCTTCTCGGCGAGCACTCTCTGCTTCGCCTCGATCTGATCCATTTCGTCGAGCAGCGCGCGCGTGTCCTTGACGACCTTCTCGAGGTCGGTCTTGAAGGTCTTCGCCGCCGCCTTTTTCATCGCCTTGAAGAGGTTCGTCGCCGAGATCTCCTTGCCATCCAGCGCGGCCGTCTTGTCACCGGCGGCGTCCACGACGATGACTCGTGGGAGCGACTTTCCGCCGAGCGTCGCCCAGTACGGATGATCCTTCGAGATCCGATCGCCGCGCAGCTTCACCGAACGGAAGAGCCGCGCACCGACGGCGACGTTCTCGTCGCCGAACACGCCCTGCTCGACTTCCATGAGCTGCTTCGCTGCATCCGGCAGCTCGGTCGACAGGAAGATGACGAGCGGCTTCCCGCATGCCTTGTAGTCAGACGGCAAGCAGGAGAGGAAGTCCTCCTTGTCGATGTTGTCGTAAAGGTTGAGCTTGGGCGTCTCCCACTTCATCTGGAGGCGCTGAACACTCACCGTGCCCTGCCGAGATGCGCCCGATGCGCTGCGCATCCCACCACCACGAGCGGCACCGCCGCCCCCTCCTCCGCATCAGCCACCCTTCAGGGCCGGCGGGAACGCAAGCGCGGTCATGACCGCGAGCGCAACGCCGAACAGACAACGGCTCCGCATGAGATGCTCCTGGTTTGGAACGAGCTACGGCGAGAACCTGGCGCAACCGAACTTGAGCGTCCGCGTGCCGCGAAGGCTGGCTCCTTCATCGACTCTGGACACCTCAAAGTTACTGGCAAGTGAGCGTCCGCTCAGCGTCGATTTTGACAGCGGCAGCAATGTCGATCACGTTGTCGATCGTAGACATTGGAAAATCAACTACATGGCGACCGCGCAGTTGGCCCGTACGTGCACCGGTCATCCACCAAGTGTCGCCGCGGCAAAGCGCAGCTCCGCGCCGAGTGCCGCGACCAGCTCTCCGACATCGGGTCGCGTCCGTGGGAGATACGGAAAGGTGTAGGTCTCGACTTCATAAAGCGGCGTGGCGTGAAGTGATCGACTCATGACCGCTGCGGCGACCAGATCGTCACGCGTCGTGCCCAGGAGCCCGAGCTCGGCGCGGTCGATCGGGACGTGGTAGTGGACACGCAGCTCCGCGGCCGCGTCCGCGGTCGACCCCGGCTCCGCCAATGCCTCCGGAAGATCGAGGAACCTGTCGATCCGACCAGCGCGCGTGCGGCAGAAGGTCTGATGGAGGTAGCGCGGCTCGATGAACCGCCGCAGCTCGCCGAGCGCCTTCGGAGAAGCGGCCGGCTCGCGCAGCGCGAGCGCGCTCGAGAGCTGCATCTTGCCGATGCGAATGCCGGCACCGAAGATGCGCCGCACTGCACCTGCCGGCTCCTCGAACTCGACCGCTTGATGACAGGTGTCGAAACAGATGCCGAGATGGCGGCGCAGCTCCGCTTCCGCATTCGCCGCAGAACCGCCCGCCGCGACGAACGCCGCGCGACCACGCGTCGCGAAGAGCTGCTCCTCGTAGAACGCGACCACCTCGGCACTCGTCTCGAGCGTGGTGAAGGGCTCCGGCTCGAGACAAAGGACGATCTCGCGCCCAGTCTCGGCGCGCAACCGCGCCAGCTCCGCGGCCAGCGCTGCCAGGTTCACGGCGATCCGTACAGCGGCGTCGCCGCCATCCTCGAAACGCTTGCACGATCCGGCGACCGTCGAGATCGGTCCGACCGCCCCTTCCGGCAGGAGCTGCGCGAGCACATGCGCCGCCGTGAGCGTGAAGTCGAACCGGCGCCGCTCGAGCCAGGTCGGCCGGTAGACCTCGAGCTTCACCGACTCGCCATGAAACCCGCCGAACGGGAAGCAGTTGAGCGTCGCGATGCGCAGCCCTCGCTCGCGCAGGAATGCGGAGAAGCTGGCCAACGTCGCCGCATCGGTGAGCTCCCGTGCCGTCGCGGCACTCAGGTAGAGGCCCACCGGAAAAGTGGCGTCAACGTCCGCCGTGAGCCCATTCAACGTCGAGCGAACCGCGACGGTGTACTGTTCGAGCGAGTGCCTCACCTCGGCCAGCGTCTCGCCAGGATGGACGTTCGTGCAATAGGTGAGGGTCGGCTTCGACGGACTCGTCGACTGGCTCTTCGCCTGATTCATCGCTTGATTCATGGAGTGCCGGCGAGAGGCTACCGTCGCACGCCATGGCGAAGGAGCGCGGCCTCTCGATCGCAGCGCGACGCACCGAGCTGCTCGGCTGGTATCTCCGCGGCCATCGCGACCTCCCGTGGCGCGGCACGCGCGACGTCTATCGAGTCTGGGTCTCCGAGATCATGTTGCAGCAGACGCGCGTCGACACGGTGATCCCGTACTACGCGCGCTTCCTCGAACGCTTCCCTGACGTACGCGCGCTCGCGGCGGCGCCACTCGACGACGTGCTCGCCCACTGGTCCGGACTCGGCTACTACCGGCGCGCCCGCTTCCTCCATGCGGCGGCGGCAACGGTGGTGCGTGAGCATCACGGGAGCTTCCCGCGCGAGGTCGAGTCGGCAGAAGCGCTCGCCGGAATCGGCCGCTCGACCGCCGGCGCCATCGTCTCGATCGCCTACGGCACGCGAGCGCCGGTGCTGGACGGCAACGTGAAGCGCGTCCTGACGCGCCTCATCGCGCACGAAGCCGGCCTTTGGGAAGTGGCGCAACAGCTCGTCGACTGCCCCGATGCGGGCGACGTGAATCAGGCGCTGATGGAGCTGGGCGCGACCGTCTGTCTGCCCTTCGCGGCGGCCCGTTGCGATGACTGCCCGTGGCGATCGAGTTGCCGTGCGCTCACGCTCGGCCGAGTCGACGCGCTGCCGACGCAGGCCAAGCGGACTGCCTTGAAGCAGCAAACCTGGGTCGTCGCCATCGTGGAAGCGGACCGCCGCTACCTGATCCACCGCCGACCACCCACCGGCCTCCTC
>CAYRQC010000465.1:0-10879 GCA_964426265.1 uncultured Phycisphaerales bacterium
CCCGACAGGCTGAAGAAGGGCACCGCCGCCTCGCCTGCGACCGCGCGGGCGAGCAGCGTCTTGCCGGTGCCCGGCGCGCCGAGCAGCAGCACGCCCTTCGGGATGCGCGCCCCGAGGGCCTGGAACTTCTTCGGCTCCTTCAGGAACTCGACGATCTCCTTCACCTCCTCCTTGGCTTCATCGACCCCGGCGACATCGTCAAACGTGACGCCGGTGCGATCTTTGCCGATGAGGTTCGCGCGCGCTCGTCCGAACGAGAGCACGCCGCCGGTGCCGTTCGCCGCGCGGAACTGCCGGAAGATGAAGAACCAGAGCACGCCGATGATCAGCAGCCACGGCAGGAAGTTGATCAGCAGCTGCGTCAGCAGCGTGTTTTCGGGCTCGTAGGTGAGCGCCCCCGCCTCGGGCGGCAGCGACTTGCGCTCGATCTTCACGCCGAAGCGGTCGAGCCGCTGCTGCACCGTGCGCATGGCGAGGCTCTCGCCGTTGCTCGGCTCGATCCAGTAGCGCGCAGCGAGCGGGCGGCTCGACTCGTAGAGGTCGACGAAGAGGATGTCGGCGACGGCGTGGTCGCGGGCGCTCTTCACCGGCAGCGCGACGACCCACGCCTTCGCGGGCTGGATCCCCGCCGCGTCGAGCTTCTCGTAGAGCCCCGACTCGGTGAGCCGCTCGGGGAGCTTGCCGACCAGCTCGCGCAGCTCCGGCAACATGCGGTCGAGCTCACCCGGCGGCAGCTCGCAGCGGAACTCACCTTGGGCACCGCGGACGCCACCGGTGTCGAGCTCGACGAAGGTGCCGCGCAGCTGCAGCTCGCCGCGGCGCACGACCTTCTCGATCGAGCCGGTGTAGAGCAGACGGAGGAACTGGTCGTACTCGACGCGCCCCGGCTGCGTGAGGTCGGCGAACGACTCGAACAGCAGCACCAGCCCGAAGAGGATGCCGAGGAACATCAGGACGGCCGGCAGCCCGCCACGCGGTTTGCGTTTGCCTTCGCCCTTCTTGCCTTCGTCGCGCGGGTCGTTCATGCGGGCGTCCTAGTCGTTGGAGGCGCGGTCGCTCGAGGCCTGGTCGCGGGAGGCACGCCCGCCGGAAGCGCGCGGGAAATCATCCTCCAACCCGTCGACGATGCGGCGCGCGAGGTCGAAGAACGACTCCGACGTCGCCCCCGCCAGCGTCTCGCCACGGGACGCGAGGAACTCGGCTCGATCGCGCACCTCGTAGGTTCGTCGCACGGCGCCGGTGTGCGCGTCCTTCACGTCGATCCGGACGCGCGTGACGGCGGACGACTCGCGCACCCGATCCTGCGAGTCCTCCGAGAGCACATGCTGCTCGAAATCGAGGATGGTGCCGGCGAGGACGATATCGGCGTGGTCCGAGGGCGTGATCGAGATTCCCGGGCGCGTCGCCAGCTCCTTCTCGACCTGGCGCGTCAGCTCGATCTCGAGATCGCGGTAGTACGTCCGGTTCTCGAAGAGCGGCAAGCAGACGAGTCGCCGATCGTGCCGCGTCAAGGAGGCGGTCGTGTAGCCACAGCCGGCGACCAGCACCGCGAGCAGCACCACCGCCAAGACGGCGGTTCGCCGGACTGGCTCGTTCAGCGCCACGCTCACTGGTCCTGCACTTGGGCGGGGGCGAGCGTCAGCGTGTCGACGCAGTGGATCGACAGATCCCAGCTATGGCGCTCGAGCTCGGCGCGCGCCACCGCTGCCGCCTTCGTCTCGGGATAGGCGAGGACGATGTTCGCGAAGTGCATCCGCGCGCCGCGCTCCTGCTCACGCGCGACGTAGAGCTGCGCGCGCAGCAGCTCCGCCTCGGCGATCAGCTCGTCGACCGACTTGGCCGCGGCGAGCGCCTGATCACGGCGCTCTCCGTGCGGCCGCTCGCTGAGGTAGCGCCGGAAGTTGTAGGCGGCCTTCTGCAAGGGCGTCGGGTCGTAGGCCGGCCCGCGCGCCGCGAGCTGCCAGCACTCGCCCCGCCGGAACGCGGCGAGGTCGGCCCATTCCGAATCGGGGTAGCTCTTCGCGAGCCGCGAGTAGCTGGCGGCCGCCTCCGGGAACTCGCCACGCCCGAATCGGTAGCCGGCGAGCGCGGCGAGGGCGTCATCCGTCTTCGACGAGGAAGGGAAGCTCGCGGCGAACTCGCGCATCACCTCGGCGCCGCGCTCGCGCCCCGAGAAGAGGTCATGGAAGACCGGCCAGGGCGACGCGGCGAGGTAGCCGATGCCGATGTCGTAGACCGGCTGCTCGCACTTGGGCACGAACGGGGACCACGGAAAATCGTGGAGCAGCAACTGGTAGTGGCGAAAGGCCTTGGCCGGCGCGTCGTCCTGGTGGTAGGCCTCGGCCGCCAGGAAGAGCGCCTCCTGCTTGCGCTTCCCGTCGCTGGTGCGCTCGAGGAGCTCCTCGGAGGTATCGATCGTGCGGTCGAGATCGCCGGTGGCCAGTGCGTTCCGCGCCTCCTCGAGCAATTGCTGCTCGGCGAGATCTTCGAGGTCGATCGGCTCCGGCCCGCTGGCGCAGCCGGCCAGCAGCACGAGCAAACCGAGCGCACAACCACGGCGTGAGCGGCGATCAGCCACGAGTACGCAGCCTCCGGTTCGAGCGTGCCGGCGTGCGCAGCGCATCGGCATGCCATTCAAGGTGGAGATCGACCAGCCGTCGCGCAAGCGAGAGCGTCGCGGGCGCCGGAGTCGCCACTTCGCGAAGCGGCGTCTCGACCAGGTGGCGCATGAGCTCCGCGGTCCGCGCGTCGATCCGCTCCCCTTCGTCGGGACGGGTCAGGCAGGCCGCGCAGACGATGCCGCCGTTCCCGGCCACGAAGCGGGCCAATGCACGCGGCGAGCCGCAGCGCACGCATTGATCGACCGCGGGGAACAACCCGTGCGCAGCCAGCAGCCGCAGATCGAACGCGAGGAGGAGCAACGGCAGCCGCGCCGACTCGATGGTCTCGAGCGCGCCGAGGGCCCGATCGGCCAACCGGAACGCTTCGCCCGCGCCGCCACCGACCGGCTCGAAATAGACGAGGCGCCGCAGCACGTGAGTCGCGGCCGAAAAGCGTCGGAGGTCGCGCCGCAGCGCCGGGTAGCTCGTCTCGACGCGGCGGCTCACCAGCACGGCCAGCTCGCGGCCATGCACCAGCGAAAGAGCGACGCTCCCGCGCACCAGCAGATCGAGCGGCCCGTCGTAGCTGTTCTTCGGACGCCACGACCCGCGTGCCAGCACTACCACGCGGCCCAACGATTCGGTGAGCAGATGGACCACCTGGCTGCTCTCGCCGAAGGCGAAGCGCTGGATCACGAGAGCTCGGGTTTCGACTCGCTCGGCCATGGCTTCCGCACCGCAGGCGGCACTCCAGACGCGGACGCCGCGAGCGGGAACTCTAGCTCAGTGGGTCGCTACCCGACGGCTGCGGCCACCGAGCAGGAGCGACTTGGCGGGACCGAGTGGAAGGCCGCTCACGTCATCGAGCTCGCACCACCAGAGCTGATCGTCGACCAGCGCGGTGCTGCGCGGACCGGGGTTGCGGCGCCGTTCGATCAGCCACATCCAGCTGCGCTCCCCGGCTTCGAGGGTGCCGATCTCCTGGATCGCGTGCGAGAGCGAATCGAGGGTGGCGAGCGGGTGCACCGTCACGCCGTCGCCATCCAGCAGCGCAACCGTTGCGTGGTCGGCCTTGAGGTCGGAAGCGACGATGTAGAGCTGGTCGCCGCTCGCGCTGACCGCGAGCTTCAGGGCGCCCGGCAGCTCGATCACGCTGCGTCGTCCAAGCAGGCCGCGCCGCACACCGTCGAGCGCGATCCGTTCGATGCGTCCGCTGTCGACCGCCACGAACGCCGCCAGCCCGCCACCCGCCGTTGCGATCGCCAGGTCGAGCGGGCGTCCCGAAAGGGGGTACTCGATCACCTCGTCGCGCCGCTTCAGGTCGACGATCAGGAGGCGGTTCGTGCCGCCCCGTTGACCGGGCGCTGCCCTCGTCACGACGATCAGCCGGTCGTCACTCACCACGCAGTCGACCAGCTCTTCATGCCCCTCGGCGCCGAGCGACAGGAGCGTCACACCGCTCTCGAGCGCCGCGCCGAGCACGATCTCGCGTACCACCCCGCCGCGTTCCGCCATGATCACGCGATGGGAGTCGTCCCCGACGACCAACCAGGCCGACACCAGCCGCGATGCGGCGCGCATCAGCTCGAAGGAGCCGAGCTGATGATCGGGCTGCAGGGCATCGAGCACTCGCAGGCGCAGCAAGGAGTGGCCGCCGGCGACCGGCTCGCGCGTCAGCGTGATCCACGCCGACTGATCCGGCGTGAGCGCAAGGTCGATCGGCTCTTCGCGGCCTTCGAAATCGACGACCGTGCCGGTGTCGAGCGCGACGAGCGACCCAGCCTCTTTCACGACTGCCGACCCGCCGCACGCCGAGAGGACGCCATCGCGGCTGGCACGCCCGCGTCGCTCCTCCGTGAGCTGCTCGAGGCTCGCATCGAAGCGCAGCACGCGCGAGGTCGAGTCGTCGCCGTCGACCAGCAGCCAGAGCGCCGGGGGGTCGCGAAGCAGCGCGCGATTCGACCAGACGGGTCGCTCGACGCCGTTCTCGCTGCGCACGATCGCCGCTTGCACGACGAACGGCTGCGAAAGATCGGGAAGGTTCTCGTCCGCGATCGGGATGTAGGCGCCTCCGGCGGCGTCCGCGACCACGCTTCCGATGACGGTCTGGAGCGCGCCGTCATTCGCCTCGCCCGAGAGAGTCGCGACGAGGGAGACCGTTTCACCGGGCCGCGCTCCGCGCACGAAGAAGCTCACCGCATTCGTGCCCGACGGCTCATGGCGCCGGTAGAGCATCAGCTCGTCGGCGGCCCGCGCGACCGTCGGCGCCGTCGCCAACGCCGCGGCACAGAGCAAGCTCGTCACGATGGTCCGCATGGCCGTCATCGAGTGCCTTGGAGCCGGTCTTCCTTGGATGCGTCCGTCGCCGTCACGAGCCGTCAACGGCTCATGGCGTCATCGGCGCGATTCAGTGGCGGGATGTTACCCCCGACTTCTTCGACCGGGAGAGATGACGCCCATACGGAGCACTCCCCCGGGAAGTTGGTTCCGCTGCGCACCGCCGTCTCCGCGGTGCGGCGCCCCAGTGCTTGGAGCTGCTGGTGGGAGTTGAACCCACGGCCTCGTCCTTACCAAGGACGTGCTCTACCACTGAGCCACAGCAGCTAAGTTCGGTGCTACTGACGCGAGGCGGGCGGGTCGGCGGATCGAACGATTTTCTCGGCTATTTCTTCGACGCTACTTCTTGGGTTCTGGCCCGAGATCGATCGACGCTCCACTCCTGGCCATGGACGGTCCGCCCATCATGTCGTCGGCCCGGGCGGCCGCGCGCGCTTCCTTTTCCTGCCGCGCTTGCTCGAGGAGCTTGGCGAAGTCCTCCGGGGGAATCATCTCGAGCGAGATCTTCCCTTCGAGGATCTCCCGCATGGCGACCTCGATCGGGCCGCGCTCCTTCTCGGCGTTCTCGATGACCGGGGGCGCGCCGCGCACCAGCTCGATGATCCGCTTTTGCAGCAGGACGGAGAGGCGGAAAGCGCCACCCACGCGGCGCTTCGCAGACTCGATGCTCTTCAGGTCCATCCGGGTCTCGATCCTGGGCCGACGAGCGACCGCTGGGGCCGTCGAAGCACTCGATTGACACGGTGCTCGCGGACCCCCAGGGAAACGCGGGAGGTTACGGAGCGTGAGTCGCTGCCGCAAGGGGCGGAACGCGCCCGGGCGACAATCGCCGCGGCGCTCGTGGGCGTGGCGCGAGGTCCGCGCTCACTCCTGAACTTGGTACTCCTTCAGCTTGCGCTGCAGCGTGCGCAGGCTGATCGCGAGCACCTCGGCGGTCTTCGTGCGGTTGCCACTGTTGGCGCGCAGCGTTGCCAAGATCGCGCCGCGCTCGAGATCGTCCATGCGCATGCCGACGTGGAACAGGCCGCCGACCTCGGCGGTTGGCCGCTCCACGAGCGGAGCCGGCAGATCCTCGATCCCGATCGACTCATCGGTGGACATCACTGCGGCGCTCTCCACGACGTTGCGCAGCTCGCGAACGTTGCCGGGCCAGTGGTAGCTCGTGAGGCGCGAGAGCGACTCGGGCGTGAAGCGGCGCGCCGTGAGCCCGTTGTCGCGAATCGCGTGCTCGAGGAGCGAGCGCGCCAGCAGCGGCACGTCTTCGCGCCGGTCGCGCAGCGGCGGAAGGGCCAACGTGACGACCTTGAGGCGGTAGAGGAAGTCCTCGCGAAACTTGCCCTCTTGCGTGCGTTTCTCGAGATCCTGGTGAGTCGCCGCCAGGATCCGCAGGTCGACCGGCTCCTCGCGATTCGAGCCGAGCGGGGTCACCATCCGGGTCTCGATGACGCGCAAGAGCTTCACCTGCAGCGACGGCTCCAGCTCGCCGACCTCGTCGATGAAGAGAGTCCCGCCATTCGCGGCCTGAACCAGCCCCAGCCGCTTCTGCGCGGCGCCCGTGAACGCTCCACGCTCGTGGCCGAAGAGCTCACTCTCCATCAGCGTGGCCGGCAACGCGGCACAGTTGATCGCGACGAAGCGACCGTTCTTGCGCGGGCTGTTCTGGTGGATCGCGCGGGCGACCAGCTCCTTGCCGGTGCCGCTCTCGCCAGTGATGAGCACGGTGGTCCGCGTCGGCGCCACCTGCCGGATCACGTCGAAGACGCGCCGCATCGGAGGCGAGCGACCGATCAGATTCTCGAAGCCGTACTGCGCGTCGAGCTGTTGGCGTAGCTGCGACACCTCGGCCTCGAGGGTCCGGCGGTGCACCAGCTCACCCAGGATGCGCAGCAGCACGGTGGGATTGACCGGCTTGGTGACGTAGTGGTACGCCCCCTCCTTCATCGCTTCGACGGCCGAGTCGATCGAGCCGTAGCCGGTGACGATGATCACCTCACAGCTCGGGTTCTTGCGGCGGACTTCGCGCAGCACATCCAGCCCCGACAGGCCAGGCAGCTTGAAGTCGGTGATCACCACCTCGGTTTCGGCATCGACGCGCGCGATGCCCTCTTCCGCGCGTGCCACCGGTGCGACCGCGTAGCCCTTGCTCTCGAGGTACTCGGCGAGCGAGTCGCGGAGCGTCAAGTCGTCCTCGATCAGGACGATCGGCGCGAACGGCCGACGCACGGTCGCAAGGGTTGCAGCGGTTTCAGCACTCATCGAGGCAGTTCCCTCAGGAGCGGCAGATTGCCGGATCGTCGGCAGCAACGGCGACATTGTGTCGCTGTTCATGGCCACTTCGCCGAAAAATACACAAGTCGCGACAATTCGACCAATTCTCGTGCCATTTCGCCGGAACGTCGTCGGAAATGATCGACAACCGATCACTCCAACCCTTCAGCCACGCTGGCTGGAAGATTCATCCCCCAGGGGCACAACCCCGGAGAGCGCCCTCAAGCGCCAACCAGCCGCGCGACGACTTTTGACCGATGGGCCGAACCCGGCGTCGCGTGCGGCCCCGCCGGCTGGCCTTCCCCGGAATGAACCGCCGCGATGGCCTTCAAGGGCGACCTTCGCAACGTCCAGCTCTCGGACCTCTTCCAGACCTTGGCGCAAAACCGCCAGGAAGGGGTGCTCACGGTCACGACGTCGCGCGTGACCCATCGCATCGTGATCGACAGCAACGGCATCACGCTGCTGCAACCGACCATCGTCGGCCGCCGCCGACTCGGCGAGATCCTGCTCTTCGCGGAGCTCATCCGCGAGGACGAGCTGACCGCAGCGCTGCGCGAACAAGCCAAGAGCAAGCGCTTCCTCGGCGAGATCCTCGTGAGCTCGGGAAAGCTCACGCAGGAGACGCTCGACCGCATCCTCGCGGTGCAGGTCGAGGAGGAGATCTACGAGCTCTTCCGTGGCGATGGCGGCAGCTTCGAGTTCACCGACGGTCAGGCGCAGTCGATCCTCCGCCGCTCGGCGCACGCGGTGCGGCCGCTCGCGGTGAAGCAGGTCGTGTTCGAAGCGGCGCGGCGCCTCGACGAGTGGTCGCGCATCGAGTGCGTCGTCCCGAGTATCGACAGCGTCTACCTCGCGACCTGCTCGCCGGACGAGCCGACGCAGGACGAGGAGGCGCGCGCCGTGCTCGCGCGGCTCGAAGGTCGCCATTCGGTGCGCGACGTCGCCGATGCACTGCTCTCTTCGCCGTTCGCGGTGGCGAAGGTGCTGGCACGGCTGGTCGAGGAGAAGCGGGCGCGTCCGGCGACGCGCGAGGAGCTCTTCCTCATGGCGCGCGAGCTGCTCACCGAGAACCAGAAGGCGCGCACGTTGCGGCTGCTGCACCGTCTCGCGCAGATGTCGCCGGAACCTTGCCCGCTCGATCCACAGCTGGCGGAGATGTTCAAGCTGGCGGGTGACGGCAAGGCGGCGGCGCAGACACGGGTCAAGATCGCGGTCGCGGCGCGCGCCAATGGCCGGATGGAGATCGCGCGCCAGGAGCTCGAGACGGCGCTGAAGGAGTGGCCGGCCGCACCGCCGGTCCTGACCGCGCTCACCTCTCTCCTGCGCGAGCTCGGTGACCACGACGGCGAGCTGGCGCGCGCGCGGGAACTGGCCGAGATCCTGACGGAATCGGGCGCGAGTGACGCCGCGCTCGAGGTGATGCAGCGCGTCCTCGAGCTGGCGCCGGACGACAGCGACGTGCGCCGCCTCTACGCCGACCTCTGCTTGCGCGCGCATCTCAAGGAGAAGGCGATCGAGCTGCTGGAGCAGGACACGCTCCGGCTGCGCCGCGAAGGGCGCGTGGGCGAGCTTTCGGCGATCTACAAGCGGATCCTCGCCATCGACGGCGACCGCAAGGACATCCGGCGCGCCCTCATCGCGCTGCACCGGACCAACGCCGATCGCCTGCTGCGCACGGGAGGTGTGGCGCTCGCGGTGCTCGCGGTCGTCTCGCTCGCGGGCTTCGTCGGGTGGCGCGCCCATCGCAAGTCGAGCGGGCTCGCGGAGATCGGCGCGGCCGCGGCGCGGCTCGATGCCGGCGACCCCGACAGCGCGCGCCAACGCGTCAACGCGGTGATGGCCGACGAACCGCACCCGGAGGTCACGCGCGCCGCGATGGAGCTGCTCGACCGCATCGACCGCGTCGCCGCCACGGCGATGCGCACCAAGCGCGCGGCGCGCGAAGACAAGCTGTCGACCCAACTCGCCACGATCCAGGAGCTGGCCGACGGTCGCCAGTTCGACGCGGCGCTTGCCGCCACGGTCGCGTTGCTTGGCGAAGGGCAAGAGGCCTATCTCGCCGACCGCGTCCGCACGCGAGCCCAGATGATCACGCAGTCGTTCCTTGCCCTGGTCGCCGGTGCCAAGGAGGCCGCCGACTCGTTTCGCATGCCGCAGCGCGACCTCGACGTCGAGCCGGCATGGCTGCGGATGAACGAGGCGTTCCCGCTCGCTTTGGCGACGGCGGCCCCGCAGGTGCGGGAGATCGCGTTCGACGCCGCCAGCCGACTCGAGGGGGATGCGCGCGGCTGGATGCACCAGATCGTGACCACAGCGGAGGCGTACCAGCTGCTCGAGCAACGCATGAAGCCCGAGCTCGACGTGCTGCGACTGCGCCACTCACGGTTGCAGACACTCCAGCAGCTCTCGACCGAGTACCTCGAGGCAGCACGCGAAGCGCAGTCGGGGAATGTCGAGCGCTCCCGCGATCTCATGCGCAAGGTGCTCGCCGAGTACGGTGACGGCGAGCTGGCGAAGGTCTTCCAGGAGCGCATTGCGGAGCTCGACCAGGCGGCGGCCGCCATCCTCCGCATCGACGACCTCCTCGCCGCGGGCAACGTCGAGGTCGCCAACGCCGAGGCGCGCCGCGCGGCCGAGCGGTTCCGCGACTTGCAGATCCCGTCGACGCTCTCGATCCCGGTCTTCGTCGACTCGCTTCCGCACGGCGCGCGCGTGCGCTGGAACGGCAAGGAGCAAGGGGTCACGCCGCAGGTCGTGCGCCTGCTGGCTGGCTCGCATGCAGAGCTCGAGCTGGCGCATGGCCGCCGCCTGATGCAACGCGCAACGATCGATGCTGATGGACCGTTTGCGCGAATGATCGAGCTGCCGCGCCGCACGGTCGCCGGCGGCCACGTCGAGGGGACCACCGTCGTTGCACCGGTAGTGGCCGGCGGCCGCTTCTATGTCGCGGGACGCGACGGCGCGTTCCACGAGATCACGCCGGCGGCGGGAGGTGCGATCACCACGCGAACGCTCCACACCGGATCGGTCTCGGGCTCGGTCGCTTCGCCGCTCGCGGTCGAACACGGCTTCATCGCGACGCTCTTCGAAGGGCGCGTGCTGCGGGTGGATGGGCGCGGCACCGATCTCGTCACGCAATGGTCGCGCACGCTCGATGAGGAGCTGCGCTTCGCTCCCGTGCGGATCGGTGAGCAGCTCTTCTTCGTCACCGCGTCGGGACGCCTCGTGGTCTTGGCGCTCGCCGATGGCAGCGTGCGTGCCGAGCTGCCGTTGGGTCGGCGCGTCACCGGCTCGCCGACACTCCTCGGTGAGCGGCTGGTCGTACCGCTCGTCGGCGGACGGATCACCGCGGTCAACCTCGCGACCGGAGCGATCGACCTCGAGTGCGAGGTAGGCGAGGATCTCGTCGGTGGTCTCGCGAGCGACGGCAACACGTTGATCGCGAGCACGGCGACCGGGGACCTGCTGCTGCTCGATGCCGTGAGCGGCACCCGGCGCGGTGTGGTCGATCTCGGTGACGTTCCGATCGACCTGCCGCACGTCCACGATGGTGTCGTCGACGTCGCCCTGGGTCGACGCGTCGTGCGCATCGGCCTCACCGAGCGACAGATCGTGCAGAGCTGGGATGCGATCACGCCGACCGCGACTCCGAGTGTGATCGACGAAGCCCT